>NZ_NPKW01001389.1:0-794 GCF_002265885.1 Vibrio sp. 03_296 | reverse complement strand
TCAGCAACTCCGCTTAGAAAGCCTTAAAAGTCTCTCATCAGAGACAAAAGCCAGCGCATCGGCATACTCAGTAAGGCTCGTGGGTTGAGGCAAGAAATGAGAACGTAGAGAGAGTAGAGAGAAGGTAGAGAGAAGGTAGAGAGAAGGTAGAGAGAAGGTAGAGAGAAAGTAGAGAGAAAGTAGAGAGAAGAAGATCGCACAGACGTTTTAGTCCAGGATGCCAAAACAACGAAAGCCTGCAACAAAAAGCAGGCTTTCTACAGTGGGCGGTGAAGAGGAATTCAACACGGCTGGGATTCCAGCTCCCGCCCCCAGATCCCAAACAAATATCACCAGATACGAAAAAGGCTCTACATTGCTGTAGAGCCTTTTTCTCAATGTGGTCGGTGAAGAGGGATTCGAACCCCCGACCCTCTGGTCCCAAACCAGATGCGCTACCAAGCTGCGCTATTCACCGAAATTTTATCTTTAAAGAAAGAATGGGTGGCTAACGGAGTTCAACCCGCGACAACCGGAATCACAATCCGGGACTCTACCAACTGTAGCTATAGCCACCATTGTTTTTTCACCGATAATATCCTCCAGGCATCCAAATGGCGCGCCCGAAAGGATTCGAACCTTCGACCTTTGGCTCCGGAGGCCAACGCTCTATCCAGCTGAGCTACGGGCGCATGCCCTATCGGCGGAGTGGAATAATACGTAGTTCACACTATGGCGTCTAGTTGTTTTTTTAGTTTTTTTCCGTTTGGTCTCTTTTTCGTCAGTTATCTGGCTACAAATGTAAATAACAGATG
>NZ_NPKW01001388.1:0-573 GCF_002265885.1 Vibrio sp. 03_296 | reverse complement strand
TTGTTTGACAATATCAATCACAGGTTGCACAAGCTCAGCGGACATTTTGCTGTACGATCAGTTGTCATGCTGGGTCATGAACACGAGCACCGTTTGAGGTGATCATGTAGGCGGGAATGCCCACTTGAGCGCGAATGCCGGCAACATCGACATGGTGACGGCCAGTGGCGAAAATAAAGGTGTAACCTTGCTCATGCAGCGCTTTGAGCGTCTGTTTAGAGAATTCGCTGAGTTGGTGATTCGGTGCCAGCAGCGTGCCATCCAGATCGGAAGCAACGATTTTGGTGATCTCTTTGTTTGGCAAGCTCGCAGTCATACGGCCCTCTTATGTCAGTCGGATATGTTCAGGAAACAGGAAACGTTATCGACACAGGTCATTGTCTGAGTCGGTAGAAAGTGACACAACGTCTATCCAGCTTGGATGCCTGGCTAGACGCTGCTCACTAGGGGGATGGTCGCTAGTGTATGTGAAAAGCGGAGAGAAAAAGAGGGTAAATTAAGCGTGCTTGGCTTTCCTCTTCTGCAAAAGCGGACATCGCGCTGAGTGCTTGGATTGCGGAAGTGGTCTTTCTC
>NZ_NPKW01001387.1:0-1281 GCF_002265885.1 Vibrio sp. 03_296 | reverse complement strand
ACTCTTCAATTCGGGTAAAGCGGCAATCAAGGGGTTGATATTTCTCCATGATTTCTTTAACGGATTTATGCACAGCAAGGCAGTTCGTGGTGTGTATGTCGTTCCAAATTAAGCGTTTTTCCAAGGGCACGGCAGCGAGCTTTTCTGGTGATAAACGACTTTTTGAAGGTGTAGAGTGGGGCAGGTAATCAGCAAGACATCTTTTTCGTACTCGCTCTGCTCAAAGTCAACGAAATCGTAATATGTGTAATCCTCATCAACCGGATTTTCGTAGAAGTTTAAGTAGTGATAGTCATCGTGGTAAGTGTCATCGTCATTGATGATAACGGCTCTCAGCCATTGCGCTCCGATAATATCGATATGGCGCAGTGCCAGATACAGTTCGCGTTTTACCATCATTTCCTGCCGGACATATGTAAGTTACACAACTGATGGTGTATCCCTTGACTTGTGTCTTCATCCCTAAAGCCATTTTCAAAGTAAAACCAGCGATTGGTGTTTTCTTGAAACTGATTAAACGTAAGATCAGCTCCCGCATTTTTCTCATGACCAGTCAAAACCATAGCGTGCTCGCCCACACGCTGGTACACCACATAATAATCAGAATATTCACTCATATTAGATTCCCATCGGCGTCGTATTCTGCGCGAGTGCCCATATCTTCTTGATACTCTTCAATTCGGGTAAAGCGACAATCAAGAGGTTGGTATTTTTCCATGATTTCTTTAACGGATTTATGTACGACGAGGCAATCCGTAAACTGCAAGTCATCCCAAATTAAGCGTTTTTCCAAGGGCACGGCAGCGAGTTTTTCTGGTGATAAGACGATTTTCTCGAAGGTATAGAGCGGGGGCAGGTAGTCGGCAAAGACATCTTTTTCGTACTCGCTCTGCTCAAAGTCAACGAAATCGTAATAGGCATAATTTCGGTCTAAAGGATTTCGGAAAAAATTCAGGTAGTGGTAATCATCGTGGTAAGTGTCATCGTCATTGATGATAACGGCTTTTAGCCATTGCGCTCCGGTGATATCGATATGGCGCAGTGCCAGATACAGCTCGCGTTTCACCATCATGTTTCTGCCGGACATATGTAAGTTACATAGCTGATGGTGAATCCCTTGACTTGTGTCTTCATCCCTAAAGCCATTTAGAAAGTAAAACCAGCGATTGGTGTTTTCCTGGAAGTCATTCGCCGTTAACGCTCGTGGAGTATCATTTTTATGCCCGATCTACACCACTGGCGTCTGGCCCACACGTCGTAACACATAATAATCAGAAAATT
>NZ_NPKW01001386.1:0-375 GCF_002265885.1 Vibrio sp. 03_296 | reverse complement strand
GAAAATCATAATTATCATTATTAAAATCATCTACTTACACTACATGCTTCTTAGTTTACTTGAGGCATAACAATGACACGTACTTTAATTACAATGCTAGTTGTAGCCAGCATTGCTGGTTGTAACTCATCCGGCGATAGCCGCTCTACATCACCTTCCCCAGCTACGGCAACGCCATCCATTCAAATTGAAAAAACAGATGAGCTGATTGCAACACTAAAGAGCCAGAAAACCATTAACGACCAGATAATGGTGATTTATGAGCGCTATGAGCCTTTGTTAGATCGCTCTGATTCGTTGACAGGACCAGATACTAACCAAGATGGCATTCGAGATGACGTCGAAGCGTTTATTGATGCGTTAGAAGTAACAGAG
>NZ_NPKW01001385.1:0-783 GCF_002265885.1 Vibrio sp. 03_296 | reverse complement strand
CTACAGGCGCAGCAGCAGGTGCTGGGCGCAGGTGCAGCGGCGCGGGTGCGAGGCAACAACTGCAGCAGTAGCGGCAGGTGCAGCAGTAGTCGGCAACAGCGGTTGTTGTTTCTTCAAACAACACTACTGGCACTACTGGCACTACTGGTACTAACTAAGTTTTAGTGCTTTAGTATCTAAGCCAACACTTGAAGACGTGTTGGTTTTTTTGTTTTTAGGGAAAGTGAACGAAGTTGCTGGGATTATTGTGAGTCAACGTTAGTGATGGCGGGTGCTGACGGATGGATCCCCACGTTCGTAAGGATGACGGAGTGAGAGAATTGATCGCACCACCAGCTGTCATTCCCGTGCATACGGGAATCCATTCATTCACACGCGCCAGAAGCCGAGTATTGGCAACGCACTCACAATAACAGACAAAAACTAAAGCGAAACCAACAGCAACACAGGCAATGAAACGATATAACCAAGCCACGGCGCTCGCTATACAATGGATCCCCGCGTTCGCGAGGATGACGAGGTGAGAGAGTAGCAAAACCAACAGCAACACTGGCAATGAAACGATAAAACCGAGACCACGGTGCTCGCTACTACAATGGATCCCGCGTTCGCGAGGATGACGRRGTGAGAGAGTAGCTAAATCAACAGAAACACCTGTAATGATGCGATAAAACCAAGCCACGGTGCTCGCTATACATAGATCCCCGCATTCGCGAGGATGACGGGTGAGAGAATTGATCGCACCACCAGCTGTCATTCCCGTGCATACGGGAATCCATTCAT
>NZ_NPKW01001384.1:0-547 GCF_002265885.1 Vibrio sp. 03_296 | reverse complement strand
AGAAAATCATAATTATCATTATTAAAATCATCCACTTACACTGCATGCTTCTTAGTTTACTTGAGGCATAACAATGACACGCACTCTAATGACAATGCTAGTTGTAGCCAGCATTGCTGGTTGCAACTCATCCGGCGATAGCCGTTCTACATCCCCTTCCCCAGCTTCGGCAACGCCATCCATTCAAATTGAAAAAACAGATGAGCTGATTGCAACACTAAAGAGCCAGAAAACCATTAACGACCAGCTAATGGTGATTTATGAGCGCTATGAGCCCTTGTTAGATCGCTCTGATTCGTTGACAGGACCAGATACTAACCAAGATGGCATTCGAGATGATATCGAAGCGTTTATTGATGCGTTAGAAGTAACAGAGCCTGTTCGTAATGTACTTAAGCAAAAAGCTCGGTATAGCCAAGAAGCTATCAGCACGACTTGAAGTGCACTGATGAAATGAAAGGCTTTCTTATAAGATATCCGAGAAGTATAACAAGGTTCTTGCTTGCTATGACTATTTAAAAATTCCCGTTGAGGATAGTACGCAAAT
>NZ_NPKW01001383.1:0-929 GCF_002265885.1 Vibrio sp. 03_296 | reverse complement strand
GATCACCAAACGAACGAGTATCGATGATCGGCGAAGCTGGGTTTAAGTTCACATCGCAGCATGGGCCAAGAATGCAGTTAAAACCGGCACTGCGCATCTCTTCGGCAAACACTTGATACATACGTTCCGTGCCCACGGCTTGGTCCGCCACGCCTAGCGCCAAATTGCCGGCCCGTCGGTCGATTCTCCACCAACACGCCCATGCCCCTTCTTGATCGACACCGAGCAATAACGGTAGACGCTGATGAGCATCAAGTAAGCACTGTAACGCTTGATTGAGCTGTTGAGCTTCGGCAAAGGTCTCTGCGTTATCTTGACTCAAGTAACAGCCACCGAGATTGATATTCCGCAATCATCCGCTGTGCGGCCTGAGCCGATTTGCCGGGAAAGGCCAAAATAAACAGTTGTCCGACTTTCTACTTTCAAGCTCCATTGGGCGATCTGATTTGCGATCTGTTGTTGGCTTACCATTGTTTGTTCTCCTTAAATTTACACCGCTATTTTTTGCGCAACTGTTTGATCTGTCCCATGGTGAACGTCACCGCCACAATCACGATGATTCCGCGTAAAATAAGTTGCTGATCAACGTTTAAGCCCATCAAAATCAGACCGTTATTCACCATTCCCATAATCAACGCGCCAATCACCGAGCCAATCACTGTACCTTTTCCACCAAACAAACTGGTTCCGCCGATGATCACGGCGGCAATCACCAGCATCAGATCGCTCTCACCTAAGGTATAACGTGCACTGTACAAACGTCCCGAGTATAAAATGCCAGCCAAGGCAGCAGGAACCATTGAGCATCAAACGATAGAGTTTGATGACGTTGACGTTAATTCCTGAGTACATGGCAGAGACCTTATTTCCACCGGTTGCCAGAACGTGTTTGCCAAGCGTGGTGTTGCGCAGCACAAAGGCGCCAATCA
>NZ_NPKW01001382.1:0-517 GCF_002265885.1 Vibrio sp. 03_296 | reverse complement strand
GATAATGCTATCGACTTTGAATTCATTCGTGATGAAGTCGCTCATCTTTATTGTAAAGATAATGGGCGTCCACCWGTTGACCCTGTTCGTCTCTTCAAAATCATCTTGCTTGGTTATATCTTTGGTATAAAAAGTGAGCGTCAGCTCGTTAAAGAAATTGAAGTGAATGTCGCTTACCGTTGGTTCTTACGGATGTCATTAACAGAGAAAGTCATCCACGCTTCTACTCTAAGCCAAAACCGC
This sequence comes from Vibrio sp. 03_296, assembly GCF_002265885.1. Lineage (NCBI taxonomy): Bacteria > Pseudomonadati > Pseudomonadota > Gammaproteobacteria > Vibrionales > Vibrionaceae > Vibrio > Vibrio sp. 03_296. The sequence continues at coordinate 274 of NZ_NPKW01001382.1, read as the reverse complement.
ATTCGTCGCTTTAATGGCACGGATGTATTTCGAACGTATTTTTATCAATATCGTAGAGCAAGCCATGACGAAAGGCTTGGTCGCGGTCAAGAGCTCTTTACGGACAGTACTCATCTCAAAGCGAACGCCAACAAGAATAAACACACCAATAAAGTCACGGCGGTTCGCGCGAGTGCCTATCTTGATATGCTGGATGACGACGTCGCGTTAGACCGAGAAAAAGCGGGTAAGAAGCCTCTTAAGGCTCGTGAATCAGAGTCAAAAACAAAGAATA
>NZ_NPKW01001381.1:0-486 GCF_002265885.1 Vibrio sp. 03_296 | reverse complement strand
GCGGATTTGAACCGAACGACCTTCGGGTTATGAGCCCGACGAGCTACCAAGCTGCTCCATCCCGCGTCCGTAATATTATCGTTAAGCACGATAAAGGCTATTTCATCCACTTGAGAAAGTGGAGCGACACACGAGGTTCGAACTCGTGACCTCAACCTTGGCAAGGTTGCGCTCTACCAACTGAGCTAGTGTCGCATTTGTTAAACGCCGTAGCATTTAATGTAGAAATTGGTTGCGGGGGCCGGATTTGAACCGACGACCTTCGGGTTATGAGCCCGACGAGCTACCAAGCTGCTCCACCCCGCGTCCGTATTGTTATCGTTAAGCACGATAAGGGCTTTACTTCCACTTTAAAGAAAGTGGAGCGACACACGAGGTTCGAACTCGTGACCTCAACCTTGGCAAGGTTGCGCTCTACCAACTGAGCTAGTGTCGCAATGTCATCGTTAAGCACGATAAGGGCTGTAAACTGGAGCGACACACGAG
>NZ_NPKW01001380.1:0-556 GCF_002265885.1 Vibrio sp. 03_296 | reverse complement strand
AGAAAATCATAATTATCATTATTAAAATCATCCACTTACACTGCATGCTTCTTAGTTTACTTGAGGCATAACAATGACACGCACTCTAATGACAATGCTAGTTGTAGCCAGCATTGCTGGTTGTAACTCATCCGGCGATAGCCGCTCTACATCACCTTCCCCAGCTACGGCAACGCCATCCATTCAAATTGATAAAACTGATGAGCTTATTGCAACACTAAAGAACCAGAAAACCATTGACGACCAGCTAATGGTGATTTATGAGCGCTATGAGCCTTTGTTAGATCGCTCTGATTCGTTGACAGGACCAGATACTAACCAAGATGGTATTCGAGATGATATCGAAGCGTTTATTGATGCGTTAGAAGTAACAGAGCCTGTTCGTAATGTACTTAAGCAAAAAGCTCGGTATAGCCAAGAAGCTATCAGCCACGACTTTGAAAGTGCCACTGATGAAAATGAAAGGCTTTCTTATAAGATATTCCGAGAAGTATAACAAAGGTTTCATGCTTGTCATGTTCTATTTAAAAATCCCGTTTGAGGATAGTACGCAAAT
>NZ_NPKW01000138.1:0-42624 GCF_002265885.1 Vibrio sp. 03_296 | reverse complement strand
TCATCTCTTCACACAAGGCATTCGCCATATCGACGTCAAAGCCTTTTAGTGAACCATCGGCTTCTGTCCAGCTAAATGGAGGGTACGCCCCTTCAATGCCAAAGCCGAACCGTTTCCATTCCTTCGCCTGAGCGATACCCGACACTGCGGTTGCGGCCAATGTTGCTGCAAGTAACCACTTCTTCATATCCATACTCCTGTGATTGTTTTGTATTGCGATGTTGTGTTTTGTTGTTAGGTTCTAGGTTCTAGGTTCTAGGTTCTAGGTTCTAGGTTCTAGGTTCTAGGTTCTAGGTTCTAGGTTCTAGGTTCTAGGTTCTAGGTTCTAGCAACTAGTATCTACTTCCTAATTTCTAGTTCCTAGTACCTCGAAACTCATTCCTCGTACCTAGGTTCCTAGTCCCTAGTCTCTACTTCCAACAAAGGGGCACTCATTTGAGCGCCCCTTTCTTTTAAACTTGATGTTGAATTTCCGTCTTAAAGCTTGGCGTCAACTTTATTGCAGATGTACTCTCCAATTGGCATCGCCGATGTCGCCGCAGGTGAGGGCGCATTGCACACATGCAAACTACGTGGACTTTCGGCAAAGAGAAAATCATGCACCAATGAACCGTCCGAGAGCACCGCTTGGGCACGAATCCCTGCAGGATAAGGCTGCAAGTCTTCAACTTGAATCATCGGACAATACTTGTTCACCAGTTTGAGATACCCCGCCTTCCACCAAGAGTTAATAAACTCTTTCACCCCGGTAGCAAAGTGCTGTTTGGTGACCTTCCAAAACCCAGCAAAGCGCAACATTTGCCAAGTGTCGTGAACGCTGAAGTTGAGTCGGCCATAGCCTTCACGTTTCCAACCTTGCACCGCATTCGGCCCCACCGTCACTGAGCCGTCGATCATGCGCGTTAAATGCACGCCCAAGAACGGTAAATCCGGATCAGGAATCGGGTAAATCAGATGTTTCACCACTTGGTTGTGTTTAGTCGGCAAACGGTAGTATTCACCGCGATAAGGGATGATCTGAAAGTCAGTCTCAATACCCAGCATCTTGGTCAATCGGTCCGCCATCAGCCCACCACAGGACACCAAAAAGCGCCCGTTAAGCTGCACCGTTTCCCCCGCACACTCACAGGTAACTTGCACTTCATCCGCATGCTCTTCAAGCGCGATCACCTTAGCGTTGAGGCGCACCTCTCCTCCTAAACCCACCAATTCCTGCGCCATTTTTTCCGTCACCAAACGGTAATCAACAATACTAGTGGACTTCACATAAATGGCCCCTAAACCGACGATATTGGGCTCCGCCAGTTTCAATTGCGCCGCATCAAGCAGCTCGACCTCAATGCCATTCACATGGCAGCGCTCATAAAGCGCATTCATCCTTTCCACTTCTGCTGCCGCCGTCGCCACCAGCAACTTGCCACAGTTTTCAACCGGAATCTGATGCTTGGCGCAAAATGCCTTGGTGGCTTCCACGCCACGTTTACAGAAATCCGCTTTTAGACTGCCCGGCGCATAGTAGACCCCGGCGTGAATCACGCCACTGTTATTCCCTGTTTGATGACGAGCAAAGCCCGATTCCTTTTCGACCAACAACACCGATTTTTCTGGATAACGCTGCTGCAATTGCCAAGCCGTTGAGACCCCAACAATCCCGCCACCCACAACAATAAAATCGTACACTTCACTACTCCCTTCTCATTCAGGATGCGCATTTGCACTGCGCTCAAACGATGAGCGCAGGAGAATTAAGAAACCGCTGCCGCTTGTTGCGCCTGATATTGGCGACCACTGTACACGAAAATGACGGCGAATATGATGAGTGATGCCACACGTAACCAAAGTGGCACATCATGCCACACCATCAACGCACCAGAAGCGGCAAGCACGAGGCGCAGCAGCCAATTGATTTGGCCTTCTAAATAGCCTTCCAGTGCGCCAATCAAGGCATAGGTACCAAAAATGGCGAAGAATCCCGTCACCAGCACTGTGGTCACGTCCCAACTTACCAAGCCGGTATAGGCAATCAGCAGTGGCACGAGATAAAGCCCTTTGGCGATTTTCCACGCGGTAAGCCCGGTGCGCATCGGCGGTGTTTTGGCGATGGTGGCGGCGGCAAACGCGGTTAAGCACACGGGCGGGGTAACATTGCTGTCTTGTGAAAGCCAGAAAATAATCAAGTGTGCGGCTAAAAGTGCCAAACCTACGGCTTCTATACCCAAACTTTGCTGAAGTAAGGTTTCTTTGAAGTCGACGGGCACCAAAGCCAGCATCTCTTTCGCGGTCTCGATGGCCATCGGGGCATTGAGCAAATCGAGCTTATCGGGTGCTGCGAGCATAAAAATCGCTTTCGCTTGTTCTGGCAATTGCCCCGCCGACATCAGGCTCAACAGCTGGTTTTCCGCAATCAATTGATACAAGGCAGGGGCAGAGAGCGTGCCCAACACGATGTAAGCCGCGGTAACTGGCAGGCCCATGCCCAACACCAGTGAGGCCAATGCAATCAGCACTAGCATGATCAGCAAGTCCCCCTGCGACCAACCGTTGATCATCAATGAGAAGGTATTGCCAATCCCGGTGGTGCTGATCACGTTGATCACCAAGCCAATGCCTACCAGCAAGACCGCAGTCGTCGCCATGTTCTTTGCCCCTTGGGCAAGTGCATCGATGATCTCTTTGGGCCCCATTTTGTGGTCTTTCGAGAACCAAGACGCCACCACCACCGAAAGGATAGACAAACCGGCCGCGTAGGTCGGAGTAAAGCCCTGTACCAATAAGGTAACCAGCACCGCCAGAGGGATCAGATTGTGCCAACCAGACAGCAGCACCTTGCCCAATGATTCATCACTGGTGGTGATTTTCTGCACGCCGCTGCGTTTGGCTTCGATGCGCACAAAAAACGCCACCGACAGAAAGTAAATCAAAGCAGGGACAAATGACACCGCGACAATATCGACATAAGGAATCTGCGTGTAAGAGGCCATAATGAACGCCCCCGCGCCCATCACCGGAGGCATCAATTGCCCCCCCGTTGACGCCGCGGCTTCTACCCCCGCGGCAAAGCGCGATGGAAAGCCCGCTTTTTGCATCAGCGGAATACTGATCACGCCAGTCGAAACGGTATTGGCGACACTAGAACCCGACACCGACCCCATCAGCCCAGAGCCCAACACCGCAATAAAACCGGGGCCACCGATGATTTTACCCGCCGCCGCACGCGAGACATTGATGATGTAATCCCCCACGCCCGATTTCACCAAAAACGCGCCAAAGAGGATGAACATGAATACGAAGGTCCAACTGATGCGTGAAATCGAACCAAACATCCCTTCAGAGGAGAAGAAACTGCGGTAGAGCAGGGTTTCCATGCTCAAACCGGGGAAATGGAAAATGCCGCCCGCCCATTTGCCCCACCACACCACGTAACTCAAACAGATGACGATCAAAACAGGAATAAACCAGCCCATGGTGCGACGAATGATCTCAATCGCGATTAAAATTGCAGTAATAGAAACCACCCAATCCGAGGCGACAAATTTCACACCACGCTGGTATAAAGCATCTTCCGCAAAGGGGATATAAATCAAACACGCCAGTGCTGCAATGCCAATCAGCACATCTACGGCTAACGCAATACGGCTGCGCTTCAAACAGGCGTGCGCCGGGTACCACAGCAAACATATCAGCGCAAAGCCGGCAAAATGAGTCGCAGAGATCCACAGCTCCGGCAAGGTCGATAAGGTGTTGAACCAAATATGCAGCAGGGATAGCACCACACCAATGCCGGTGATGGCGGCGGTTACCCACGGAAAATCCGTTCGTGTCGGTAACTCAAACTGCTGCAACTGTTGTTGTAAAGAATCACTCATGATCAGACTCCGAGGGAACAAGAAACAATAACAAGCCTCACGCCCACCAACGTTCATTGGTGGGCAAAGTCGCTTACTTGCTCATCAGAGCATCAGGAATGGTGATGCCCACTTCTTTGTAGTAACGCGCCGCACCTGGGTGCAGCGGCAGCGGCAGACCTGCAATCGCTTTTTCTATCGCCATCGCTTTGGTTGCTTTATGGATGCCTTGTAAGAAGGTAAGGTTTTCGTAAATCGCTTTGGTGAGCTGGTAAACGTCTTCGTCAGAAATGTCATCACGAACAGCAAGGAAGTTAGGCTGAGCGATGGTCGTCACTGGCTTATCCACACCTGGGTAAGTGTTGGCTGGGATGACGTATTTGGTCCAGAGCTGATATTTGCCGTTGGCTTGTTTGATTTGTTCATCGGTAAACGAGAGGAGCTGGATATCGTTCCCCAACGCAGCAAACGCTTGTGTTACCGCGCCCACTGGCACGCCAGCCGGGGTGTTCATACCATCGATGGTGCCATTTTGCATCGCACTTGCACTCGCGCCATAGCCCATGTATGCCAGATTGAACTCATCCGGATTGACACCTAAACCCGACATAATTTGACGACCTGAATTTTCCGTGCCTGAATTTTTGGTGCCAATAGAAAACTTCTTATCTTTCATATTGTTCAGATCCGCCACGGTACCAGAGCTGGTTAGGTCACTGCGCACAATAAAGTGTTCGACGTTTTGCCACAGCATGGAGACCGAACGCAGTTTGGTTTGCGGGCCGCTTTGCGCGTATGGGCCATCACCGGTTGAAGCCCAAGCGCCATAAAGACCTTGCAGGATGGCGAATTGCGCTTCGTTGTCGTTCATCAGCTTGATGTTTTCGCCTGATCCCGCCGAGCTGATCGCAGAGAGAGAGAACTTATATTGAGGCTCAAGCTTCACTTTGCTTAGCGTCGCCAGTGCCACCCCTACTGGATAATACGTCCCGCCCGTCGAGGCCGTGGCCAAAATATAGCTGCGGTTATCTGCTGCGGCGACATTGCTGGCCGAGAAACAGACCATGGCGACAGCGAGAGATTTCATCAATAGGTTCTTTTTCATGGTTACACTCCGTTGTAGGGTAGTTGTTATGGTTTTGTTACCTATCCCCTTCCTACTTGAAGCTGCAGCGGTGTTGGCTGCATTCGTTCACCCCAATCACATAGCGTATCTATGCTCATGGGGATTCACTCACTTGCCGCCTACCTGCAACTCCAAGTTGTTTGGGTATACAGCCTTAGAGCAAACAAGATGCCAACTTTTAAATTATTGATATATAAAAGATATGTGACAAGAAACCAGGAAAATGAGCAATATTTGGCTGATTTACTCTGCTGAAGATGAGCAAGATTTTGCTTATTGCGCGTGAAAGAAAGAAACAAAAAAGCAAATTAAAATCAAACAGTTAAACTAAAAAGAGCTTAAACCGTTCGCATCTGTATTCGCACTTCGTGATCAAAGTTATAAAAATGTTAACGCTCGCAATAAGCAAAATCTTGCTCATTGCTTGTATCTGCTCATCTGATCGTCAGCTTATCGATTTGTTTAATCAGTTATCGGTGTAATCGGCTCGATTCAGACCGAGCTTCTGCATTTTTTGATTGAGGGTGCGACGAGGAAGATCAAGCTCGTTCATCACCTCCAAAATGCTGCCTTGGTGGCGCACTAAAGCATCGTGAATCACCTTGCGCTCAAAATTGTGCAGTTGGATGGCCAGCGGCACACCAACAGGCAAGCTCTCTTGCACCATCGCCGCGCGGCTCGAAAGGATCTCCATCACCGACAAACTCTCATCCAGCGCAAAACGCACCGCGACATTGCGCAGCTCACGCACATTACCCGGCCACGCATAACTCAAGAGCGATCGTGATTCCGCTGCGCTCAGTACACGTTTGTTTGGGTTCGCTTGCGAGGCAAAATGCTCAAACAAGAGCAACGGGTCTTCCTCTCGCTCACGCAATGGCGGCAAGTGCAACTGCGCCACATTGAGACGATAAAACAGATCCTGACGAAAAGCGGGATGATTAAACAAGTTCTCTTTTGCTGCCGCCACCACGCGTAAATCCACATTCACTGGTCGGTTGGCACCCAAGCGTTCCACCTGGTTTTCTTGCAAACTGCGCAGCACTTTAACCTGCATCGCCATTGGCATGCTTTCAATTTCGTCCATGAACAAGGTGCCTTTATCGGCATACTCAAGCTTGCCAATGCGGCGCTTACTGGCCCCCGTAAACGCCCCAACTTCATGGCCGAACAGCTCGCTTTCAAAGAGATTTTCCGGAATCGCGCCACAGTTGATCGCCACAAATGGATTGGCTCGTCGCGCGCTTTCAGTATGTAAACTGCGCGCCACCAACTCCTTTCCGGTTCCCGTTTCGCCATAGATGATCACATTGGTGTCCATGCTGGCAACGCGTGCGACTTGCTCACGCAACTGGCGCATGATCGCGCTTTGACCAATCAAGACCTGCTCAATGCCACTGAGCTGCTGCAGATAATGGCTGCGATTGCCATAGTCTGCTTGCTGCTGATATTCACTCACCGCGCGCTGCAGTGTCGACGCGAGGCGATCGGGATTAAACGGTTTCTCAATGAAATCGTACGCGCCATTTTGCAGCGCCTTAACCGCCATATCGACATCGCCATGCCCAGTGACCAAGATGATCGGACAGCTCACTTGTTCGCGCTGCAACTCCGCCAGCAGAGCGATACCATCCAAATCCGGCAAACGCACATCACTGACAATGCCGTCAAAATCGCCGGTTTTGATCGCCGTAAGGGCAGGAAGGCCATGGCTAAATGCCTCAACGTGGAAGCCAGCCAGTTGCAACCATTGGGCGGTTGCTTGGCGGACGATTTCATCGTCTTCAATCAGGGCGATATGGGGGAAAGAAACTGCATCCATCGAGAAATACCACTTGTCCATCGTGTCAAATTTTCCTGCTGCTACGTTAGCAAAAAGCACCGTTCGGAAAAGGAGCTGGATCTCACTTCTCAACAACAAAGCTTTAACAAACCCGACAAGCAGAGCAATCTTGGGCCAAGCAAGCAAGGAGGCAACGCGATGAAAAAACGAGTGGTAGTGCTCATCGCTATCGTCATGTGGTTGTTTGTCAGCCAATGGATGGGGAAGGAGTTGGTGCGCCAGTGGCAAACCTCGCGCTCAGTGGTTGACGCGCAGCAACATTTTCTCGATTACATCGGCGACGTGCGTCGCGCCTTACAGCGTTTTTATCACTTGCCCTATCTACTCACCAGCAACAATCACAGCGAGCGGTTTCTCAATGGTGAGCGCTCACTCTATTCTGAACTCAGACGAGAGCTGACTCTGTTGGATAAAGCGGCCAATACCAAAGGCTGGTATCTGCTCTCTGCCAGCGGCGATGTGCTGGTGTCCAGCTTGGAAAACGAAGCATTGAGCGAGCAAGATCTCGATGCCATTGTGGAACAAATTCACGCGCAAGGAGAAGGGGTCGCTCTGGTCAGCAAAGCCAAGGGTGCGTCACCGTTTTTCTATTTGGCGGCGCCGGTATACCTCGACTTTGGCATCGCAGGCATTGCCGTGGTGCAAATCAATTTGCGCCTACTCACCGAACAATGGCTGCTCAGTAGCGATGCGATTTTGTTTCAAAACCAGCGTGGTCACTATTTTCTTTCCAGCCACCCAACACTCACCGCCGATGAACTCAATGATCGCCTAAGTGTGATCCAGCAAAGCGAGGCGACACTGCGCGATGACACGCGTTTGCAATTCTGGCAACTCGAGCAACGCCGCTTTCTCGCCCAAACCATTGTGCTGGACGATCTCAAATGGCAGCTCACCTACCTCACGGATTACCAACCGATACAGCAAGCGAGCAACCGCGCAGGTTGGGCGATCCTACTGGCCAACTTTGTGTTGCTGTTGGTGGGCGTAATTGCCTACCAGCGCCATCAAAAATCGCTCAGCAACCAACGCATCCAGCGTTTATTGGATGAGTCGCGCCAGCGGATGAGTCAGATGATCAACAAAACTCATGTGGGGCTGTTGCTGCTCAATGGTCATGGTGATATTGAAGATCTCAACCCGATGGCCAAACGCTATTTCAGCCTCTCCGATTCGATGAGTAAACTCGCCCCCGCATGGCAACTGTTTGATACCGGCAATGCCGCCTCCACCACCTTGCAACTGCTGAGAAACTTACCCAAGCATCGCGATCTTGCGGAAGTGAGTGCGGTAGAAACCATGGGCAGGCGCAGTGATGGCAGCCAATTTCCATTGCTGTTTTCTCTCACCGCTTTTCCCTGGCATGGCGAGCTTTACTACCTCGCCACAGTGCTCGACATCAGCAAACGCAAAAAAGCCGAACAAGCTCTGCAAAAGGCCAACCACGAGCTGGCGGAACGGGTGGAAGAGCGCACCGCGGCGCTGCGTTCAGCGCAACAAGAATTAATCGAAAGCAGCAAATTGGCAGCGCTGGGCAGGATGTCGAGCGCGATTACTCACGAACTCAATCAACCGCTGACAGGGCTAAAAACCCTGCTCACCAGTAACGAGATATTGCTTGAACGTGGTGAAATGGCGATGTTGCAAGCCAACAATCGACTTATCCATCGCCTCATTGATCGCATGGGAAAAATGACCAGCCAGCTTAAATCCTTCGCCTATCAAAAGCCGGAACAGCTTTGCCCTGTCTCCCTGCCGGATGCGTTACAAGAAACCTTGCGCATTTACCAAGCCGAGCTCGCGCCCATTGATGTGCGGGTGCGTTTACCGCATCCACTGGCCGATGTGTTGGGAGAAGAACAGCGTTTACGACAAGTGCTGGGCAATCTCATCTCCAACGCGGTGGATGCAATGAAACACACCGAGCAGCCTCAATTGATGATCTCAGCCACCACTTCAGAAACAGAGCTTACGCTTACCTTGAGTGACAACGGCTGTGGCGTCAGCGAGGCACAACTGAGCCAGATGTTTGAACCCTTTGCGACAAGCAAAAAAATTGGCGAAGGGCTGGGCTTGGGCCTGTCGATTACCGCCAACAACATGCGCGATATGCAAGGGCGCATTGCGGTCAACAAAAACGCCAGTGCCGGACTCACCTTTACACTGACGTTTTTACTTGCAAAGCCTTCCATATCCTAAATAGGCTTCTAGGCTTTATGCCCGCTAAATGGCCACTAAGTGGTTGCGCGGACTACTGTGCAAACGACTTTGCACATTACGGCGTCATGGTCTGCACAATCTGCAGCTCATGGGCCTGCTCGTAGCTGAGTTCATTATTGATTAACGCGCCAAGGGCCGCCTCACTTAATAGCATCACCTGTTGAGCATTTTCAGGCGGAGGAACATGAATGGTGAGCCCATCCATTTGCCGCTTTGACCACAATTGGCTGTCCACCAGATAGATGTAGCTTTCCGCTGCGGCCTTATCCGGCCATTGCTTGTTGAGCAAGGTTAACCACCACTGCGCACGTGCCAACCCTTTGCTGCCCGCCAATCTCTGCGGTTTGGTAATGTGTTGCGCATCAATCGCTTCGCGAGTGGCTATCGCGATGTCTAACGCGCCGGGATAACTCTCCGCAAACGGGTTATTAAATTGACCATCATAAGAGCAAGCCAGCACAGGCTGGCTTGCCATTAAGGACAATAAACCCAAGAGAGGTAAGTGCCTACTTCGCACCATAAGGCTTTCCTCTCTATGGCGTCACAATGTTGAACCAGAAATCAAACTTGTCCAGCATGCCAACAAAGTCTTTAAACACCTGCTTATTGCCTTTGAGTTGCACGTCACCATCGGCAATCGCTTTCTCCAAGGTAATGTTGCCAAGCTGAACATCGTCCAAAGTCGCCTTGGTCAAATTCAACGTTACGTCGGCTTTTTTCGCTTGCTTACGCGTGTGGTTGAGCACCGAGTTTTCCACATACAAGGTGTACTGCTCGTCTAAGTCGGTGAAGTTGATGTTGATGGCGAAGGTTTTACCCGCGGCTTTTTCTGGCAAAATACGCACCGCTAGGTAATCAAACAGCATCTCTGGTGGCATGTTTTTGATGATGTCGGGCGAGGCCGTGTTGGTGCCTCCCGCTTTTGGCGTTCCGTTTCTCAGCTCGTAAGCCCCTTGCAAGTAAACCGAGCGCCACGGGCCAGATTCCGCTTGATACCCCAACTGCTCATAAGTATCAGCGAGCAACGCTTTGCCGCGCTTACTTTGTGGGTTGGCAAACACGACATGTTTGAGCACTTCCGCCACCCAGCGGTAGTTGCCTTTATCGAAATCTGCTTGCGCCTTGTCGATAGTTGCGCTTTCGCCGCCCATGTATTCAACGTATTTCACTGCCGCGTTGGTTGGCGGTAAGTTATTGAGATCGGAAGGATTACCAGAATACCAACCCATGTAGCGCTGATAGACCGCTCGGCTGTTGTGGCGCAAGGTGCCGTAGTAACCACGTGTACTCCAGTTCTTCTCCAACTCCTCTGGGAATTGAATTACTTCCGAGATTTCAGAGCCGATGTACCCTTGGTTCATCAAGCGTACGGTTTGGTCGTGCGTGTACTTATACATGTCACGTTGGCCTTTAAAGTAAGCGACAATCTCTTTGCTGCCCCACATCGGCCAGTGGTGACTTTGGAATTTTACTTCCACCTCATCGCCCCACATTTCAATGGTTTCGTTGAGATAAGAGGACCACTTCAGCGCATCACGCACCTGAGCTCCGCGCAACGTGAGAATGTTGTGCATGGTGTTGGTGGAGTTTTCCGCCATCCACAACGCTTTTTTATCGGGGAACCATGTGTTGATCTCGGTTGGCGCTTCTGTGCCTGGGGTGTATTGGAACACCATGCGCACGCCATCCACCGTCACTTCTTCACCGGTTTTTTCAATAATGCGAGTAGGCACAATCAAGGTTGGTAAACCCGTTGACGTGGTTTGGCCTAAACCGCCATTCACCCCACCACGTTCATTACGCGGCAGCAAAGCGCCATACATATAGATAGCGCGTCGGCCCATTGCATTGCCTGCAATCACGTTTTCTGACACTGCGTGTTCCGTAAAGCCGTGTGAAGCAATGATCTCCACCTTGCCCGCTTTCACATCTTCTTCATCCACGATGCCGCGAACGCCACCAAAGTGGTCAATGTGGCTGTGCGAATAAACCACCGCTGTCACAGGGCGTTCACCAAGCTGAGCATTAACAAAATCCAGAGCGGCTTTGGCGGTTTCTTGGGAAATCAACGGGTCGAAGACGATCCACCCTTTGTCCCCTTTAATAAACGTGATGTTGGAAAGATCGTAAGCGCGCACCTGATAAATGCCCTCAGTCACCTCAAACAGACCATTGATCATATTGAGCTGAGCGTTACGCCATAAACTGGGGTTCACGCTATCTGGGGCTTTATTTTCCAGCGAGATGAACTGCTTATACGCTTCCAGATCCCACACCACATCGCCATTGGCGTTTTTGATGGTGACCACATCTTGTTTGGCAATCAAACCTCGTTGGGCATTCTTAAAATCGGTTTCATCCTTAAAATTTAACGCTTGATACACCGCCTGATTGGCTTCAATCGTGGCTTGTGTCGCGGGTTTGGATGGGATGGGTTCGGCCAGAACGGCCCCTGATGTGAGCGCGATCGCGATATACAAAGAGAGTGGTTTCATTGTCATTCCTTTTATGAACCTAACTGCACTCAAACAACGTAGACCACGCTCATCGCGTTCGCCATTTTCTACTGTTTTTTCATTGAGATATCGGGCACAGAATCAAACTTATCTTGCGAATGAGAGCCATTGCATCCACGCGACAAAACAACATGACAGATTTGTCATCTCAACGACCCCTTCTCGTCAGCGCCGATCGATACACTTTGCTTAACCCCTAGATAACTAGAGTTAAGGAAACAACAATGAAAAAAGTAACCACCACTCTTCTTGCTTCTGCTGGCTTATTTTTCGCCTCAACCAGTTGGGCGGCGCTGCAAACGCCACCGCCAAACTACACCTTTACCGCTAAGCACTACAGCAAAACCACAGAGTTGTATGGCAGCCAGCAAGCGGCTTACGACGCGGGTGTGGTGCTGCTTGCCAACTTGCAGGCCGCATCGCCACAAGAACTAAAGGCCAAATTCAATGTCATAGCCTATGACCCAACGGAAACCAACAGCATTGAGCTCAAAGATGGCGCAGAAATCAGCACCAAAGTGATCATCGATGAGCAAGGCGACACCCGCTATCAAGGTGTCGTCAACGTGGGTTACCAATATTTGAAACGTGACCAAAACGACTAACCCAGCAATGCAGAGCGCCCCCCTCGCTCTGCATTATTTTGGGTATCATTCTCCACTCGGTTAAGGCAGTTATGAAACTTCTGATCATTGAAGACGAAAAGAAAACCGGGACGTATCTTAAAAAAGGACTTTCAGAGGCGGGCTACATCGTTGATCTTTCCCACGATGGGGTGGACGGCCTCTATCTCGCCACCAGTACACGTTACGATTTAATCGTCCTCGACGTGATGCTTCCTAATCTCAATGGTTGGCAAGTGTTGCGCGCTCTGCGCAGTAACCAAGTAGACACCCCGGTGATTCTGCTCACCGCACGCGATCAAGTCGAAGATCGAGTCAAAGGCTTAGAACTCGGTGCCGACGATTACATCGTTAAACCCTTCGCCTTTGTCGAACTGTTGGCGCGCATTCGCACCGTACTCAAACGCCAGCAACCCACAACCCAAAGCACGACTCAGCTTTCCATCGCCAATCTCCATTTGGATCTGCTGCGGCGCAAAGTATTTCGTGACAAAGAACCCATCGCCCTCACTGCTAAAGAGTTTGCCTTATTGGAGCTGTTCATGCGCAAAACTGGGGAAGTGATGTCGCGCAGCCAAATCGCCTCTTCCGTTTGGGATATGAATTTCGACAGTGACACTAACGTCATCGACGTGGCCGTGCGGCGGCTGCGCAACAAAGTCGACAAACCGTTTGAGCCAAAATTGATTCACACTGAACGTGGCATGGGCTATGTACTTGAGGAGCGAGAGCTTGGTTATGGGATTTAGATCGATCACCACTCGGCTGACATTCTCCTACTTTTTGCCTCTCTGTTGGTGCTCGTGTCACTGAGTGCCGCGGTTTTGTGGGCCGTCAAACATCATCTTTATGAGCAAGATCGCTACAACTTACAGCAAAAGTTCAACACGATTAACGAACTAAGAGTGCGAGGCGATTTCATCAGCCAATACGGCCCTTTCTTTGAAAGAGGTGACACCAAACTCTGGTTGCTCAATGGCAATCAGGTGGAATACCAGTCTCAATCGCTCGCTTTACCGACAAAATTCATCAACAAAGCCAGCATGGAACGCATTGATTGGCAGGAAAATGGCCACCACTACCGAGCCATCCGTTTCCCGCTGAGCAGCTCGCCAGACTGGTACGCGGTGTTGGGGCTGAACATCGACCTGCACATTACCTTTCTGTCCAACTTCAAAAAGGTGCTGCTGTGGATCACCTTTTTCGCCAGCATCGTCAGTGGCTTTCTCAGTTGGTTCATTGCGCGCAAAGGGCTCAAACCTTTGGCCAAACTTGAGCATTATGTGGATGCCATTTCTACTGAAGAGCTCAGTGTTCGCGTCCCACAGCAGCCCTTTCCGGAAGAGTTATTGCCATTGGTGGCGCGTTTCAACCGAATGCTTTCTCGCCTTCAGGGCGATTTTGAACGCCTATCGGAATTTTCATCCGACATCGCCCACGAGCTGCGCACTCCCATCGGCAATATGATGACGCAAACCCAAGTGATGCTGGCCAAACCGCGCAGCGAGCAAGAATATCGCGATATTTTGGAATCCAACGCCGAAGAGCTCAGTCGTCTCACCAAAACCATCTCCGATATGCTCTATTTGGCCAAATCGGAGCACAACTTGTTGATGAAAAACAATGAGCCGATCGACCTCAAGTTGCTATTGGGGGATTTGGCGGAATACTACGAGCTAGCGGGGGATGAAAAGTCTCTCACCATTACCTGTTTTGGTGAAGGCCAAGTGGTCGGCGATAGAAACATGCTAAAGCGCGCGTTCGCCAATTTGCTCTCCAACGCGGTGCGCCACAGTTACCCAGAGAGCAATATCACCGTCGAGATTTTCCCGCATTTGATCGGCTACCAAATTGCCGTGACCAATCATGGAGAGACCATCGAATCCACACAAATCCCACGCTTATTCGAGCGTTTCTACCGCGCCGACAAATCGCGCACTCACCAACAAAGTGGTGGTGCTGGCTTGGGCTTGCCCATTTCTCGTTCCATCGCCAAATTGCATGGCGGCGATATCTACGCCCAGTCCAAGCACGAGTTAACCACCTTTACCCTCACCTTGAGTGATGTGGTTATCCATCCGGCTCACTGAAATTTTTCACGAAACAGCTCAATCAGCACTTTGACCTTCTGCGGCAGATAAAGCGCAGACGGATAAATCAACGTCAGGTGCTGCTTGGGATGCGTAATGTGGGGCAACACTTCCACCAAGTTGCCCTCTTCCAAAGCGGGTTTGGAATGCACCATCGGAATAAACGCCACCCCTTGACCAGCCATCGCCATTGAACGCAACAAATGTAAGTCGTCTGACTTTAGCGCTAATGGCAAATTGGGCGCGAGCAAATCAGCACTGTAGCGGTTAGTGAGAAGACGATGATGACGCAAATCCTCAATACAAGTGATCTCAGGGTGGGCGGAAAGATAGGCTTTTGAGGCCACCAGATGCGAGCGATAGGGCAGCAAACTAAACTGCACATAGCTGTCATCACTCACCTTCACCATATCTGGCAGCAATTGAAGATCAAACGCTTGTCGTCGCAAATCGACACTCTGTTGATGGTTTTCAATCTCCAACGCCACCGCTGGGTAGCGTCGGCTAAATTCCGTAATGATCGCGTTAAACGCCGCCGAGGTCATCAAGGCAGAAGGAATCGCCAAACGCACTTTGCCTCCTTGCGTTTGGCTGTGTTCAGACATCACTTTCAGCCCCTGTTGCAAATGCTCCATCGGCTGCCCCACCAGCTCCATTAAACGCTGTCCCTGCTCGGTCAGTTCAATCGAGCGCGTGGTGCGAATCAACAATTGGCACCCAAGTGCATGCTCCAACTCTTGTAGGCGTCGGCTCACTTTGGAGCGCTGCAACTGCTGCGCATGGGCCGCAGCGCTGATGCCACCATGAATCACGGTTTGGGTAAAGAGGTAAAGATCATCAAGATTTATCTTCATTGTCCTATTTTTAGCGCATTAGTGTCTTTATTTGCATTCTACTGCACAACCGCGCTCTTCTCTATAATCCTGCATCTTTACTCTTATTTAGGTAGGTATCATGACTGCTGACCATAAATTCCGCTTGTGGATGCGTACACTGATTGTCCTGTTCATTGTGCTATTTTTGTACATCATTGTCGCTGACCAACGCGTGCCAATGACCACAGAAGGACGCGTCCAAGGATACGTGGTGCAAGTCTCTCCAGAAGTTTCGGGGAAAGTGACGCAAGTAATGGTGAGAAACAATCAGCTCGTTCATCAAGGAGACGTGTTGTTTGAGATTGATCCACGAAAATATCAAATCGCCTTAGAGCAAGCGCAGCTCGCGTTGCAATCAGCACTTGAGCAAGAAGCCACGCTCTACTCACAACGTGAGGCGGCATTGGCCAATATTGCACGTGCACAAGCGACCTATGACAACGCCCATCGTGAATACTTACGCTTACAAAAGCTCTCCACACAACAGGTGATTTCACAATCTAGCCTCGACAACGCCTTTGCACAAAACCAGGTTGCCCGCGCTAACTTAAAAGCCGAGCAACAGAGCCTAAAAGTGATTGATACCCAGCTTGGTGATGGCCCAGGGCAGAGCACCTCTGTGCGCGTGGCGCAAAATGGTATTGAAAAAGCGCAGTTAGATTTGGCCAACACTCAAGTGCTCGCCCCCAGCGATGGCGTCGTCACTAACATGCAGCTAGACATTGGTACCATGGCAAGCAGTAACATGCCATTACTCACTTTTGTCCCGACAGGGTCACTTTGGGTGACAGGGGATTTTCGTGAAAAATCAGTCGCCAATATCAACTCACACTACCGCGCTATGGTTGCCTTTGATGCCTACCCAGGCCAAGTGTTCGATTTCTCCATATCTAGCCGGGATTACGGCGTTGCTGCGGCGCAGCAAAAGCCTAACGGATCATTAACCAGCGTAGAAATCAACAACCGCTGGGTACGTGACGCGCAGAGAACACGAGTCAACCTCGCCGTTGAGGACGCCATGCCACCCGCGCTGTTTGTAGGTTCTCGCGCTACCGTGGTGCTTTACCCAGAAGAGCATACCCTTTGGCGCTGGTTAGCCACAGGGCAAATTCAACTTGCGAGCTTCTTCCACTACCTTTACTAGGGGACGGCATGAAAACAAAACGAATTTGGTTTGGCTGCGCTTGCGGCCTTGCCCTGAGCATGCTCTTTGGTTGGTCTTATGGTTTTTTTGCCATCATGCTGCCACTGTTTATTTTGAGCCGTGCAGATCAGTTTCAGCTTTCTCGCCTACTGCTCGTGGTATTCTCCGCCATCTGGACAACGTTACAGGCGACGTTTTTGCTTGAGTACTTGCAGTTCCACCCCGTGCTCATGACGGTGGCAGTGGGGCTGTTTTTCTTACTCAAGTGCATCGCCATGATGAACCCCAACACTTACTTGTTTGGCTATATGGGGTTATTAGTTGGCTCTATCGTGCTCAACTTTGCCAGCTACGATTTCATCGATATCGAAGATTTTAACCTCAACTTGTGGGTCATTTCCCTCGCGAACATTGCCATTTGCGCATTCGCCTATTGGCTGTTCCCTGAACAGAACACCACTCAAAGGAACAACACCATGACCACCCCCGTCAAAAGCGATATGGACTACATTAGTCAGGTGGCGATGGGCTGGGTTGTCGCCATGAGTGCCTTTTTGCTGTTTCAGTTTGCCGATCTTTATGACTCGCTCTCAGCGCAATCGTCGATCATCATCATTCTGACACCCATGACGTTAGCGGGCTCTATGGCGGCAGCAAAAGTTCGCGTCATTGGTACCGCGCTTGGCTGCCTTGCGGGCTTGGCTGTGCAGTTAATGTTGGGAAGTTGGTACGGCCACGGCCTGCTATTTTGGCTTGCTTTAACTATTGCGATGGGGCCGTTTTGTCATTGGTTCAGCAAAGGTCCGATCAAAAGTGCACTCGCGTTTTCTGCTATGTCGGCATTAGCGGTGCCACTTACCGCTATCGTCCCAGAAGGCAAAGACGCGTTCTTTTCGATTTTGTATCGCTTTAGTTCTATCTTTGTCGCCCTCACCGCCACGGCGATGTTGATGTGGGTAGTGCATCATGGAATTCGCGCGTTGCTATTCAAGCATCCTGAAATTCAGAATGTATAGAGAAACGGGAAGAGGAAGAGAAAAAGCCGCTGGCAACGTGGTCGAAAAAAACACGCTCACCACTAAGCAAGACGAGAACAAAGAGCGACTCGCTGCCATCGCTCTTCGGAAGTTCACGTTCGTTGCACAAGTCTCAGCCGGATATTCGCCAGTAAATCAGCCAGCCAGTTCTTTTCGCACTATCGCAGCGCCGGCGGCTAAGGCGTTGAGCTTAGCGGTGGAAACATCACGAGCAAGTGGCGCCATGCCGCAGTTGGTGCACGGGTAGAGTTTATCTGCATCAACGTATTTCAGCGCTTCACGCAAGGTGTTGGCCACTTCTTCAGGCGTCTCAATCTCTTTGGTGGCGACATCAATCGCGCCGACCATCACTTTCTTACCGCGGATCAACTCAAGCAGCTCAATCGGCACACGCGAGTTGTGGCACTCCAGTGAGATAATGTCGATGTTGGATTTCCGCAGTTTCGGGAACACTTCTTCGTATTGTCGCCACTCAGAGCCAAGCGTTTTCTTCCAATCGGTGTTGGCTTTGATGCCGTAGCCATAGCAGATGTGTACTGCCGTTTCGCATTTCAGCCCTTCGATAGCGCGCTCCAAACAAGCGATGCCCCAGTCGTTGACATCATCAAAAAAGACGTTAAACGCGGGTTCATCAAATTGGATGATGTCGACCCCCGCCGCTTCAAGCTCTTTCGCTTCTTGGTTAAGGATTTTAGCGAACTCCCACGCCAGTTTTTCACGGCTGCCGTAGTAATCATCATAGAGCGTGTCGATCATCGTCATCGGCCCCGGTAGCGCCCACTTGATCGGCTGCTTGGTTTGCTGGCGCAAGTATTTGGCATCGTCCACAAACACTGGCTTAGTGCGACTCACCGGCCCCACGACCGTCGGCACACTTGCCTCATAACGGTTACGAATGGTCACCGTTTTGCGGTTTTCAAAATCCACTCCACTCAGGTGCTCAATAAAGGTCGTCACAAAGTGTTGGCGAGTCTGTTCACCATCACTGACAATATCCACGCCCGCCAGCTCTTGCTCGTGCAAAGCGAGGCGCAGCGCATCGCGTTTGCCATCAATCAGTTCATCGCCTTGCAGCTTCCATGGCGACCACAGTGTTTCCGGCTCAGCCAGCCATGACGGTTTCGGTAGGCTGCCCGCGGTGGAAGTAGGTAATAGTGTTTTCATCGTCATTCCCTTCTCGATTGTGCTGATTGCTTACGCGTAATTGGCCGACCATTGCTCAAGGAGCGATTGGTACGGTTTGATGAAATGCGCTTCAGCGAATCTTCCTTGCTCAATGGCCAATTGGCTGCGCTCTTCTCGGTCGTAGACGATTTGAGTTAACGAGTGGTCAAGGTTCTTCAAATTTGGTTGGTAGCGTTGCCCTGCCACGGCATTGGCGTTGTAAATCTCTGGGCGGTAGATTTTTTGGAACGTCTCCATGGTGCTGATGGTACTGATGAGCTCAAGGTTCGAGTAATCGTTCAGCAAGTCTCCAAAGAAATAAAACGCCAGCGGCGCAACGCTGTTTGGCGGCATAAAATAGCGCACCTGCAAGCCCATTTTCTGGAAGTATTGCTCTGTCAGCGACGAGTCGTTAGGCAGATACTCATACCCCAACACCGGATGCTGGTTTTCCGTGCGGCGGTAGATCTTGTTGTCCGACACGCTCAGGCAGATCACCGGCCGTTTTTTGAAATGCTGTTGATACTCAGCCGAGCTGACAAACGCCTTAAACAGCTTGCCGTGCAGCTCTCCAAAATTCTCTGGAATGCTGAACTGAGGCTGATTTTTGTTGTGATCGAGCAACAGCACGCTGAAGTCATAATCACGTACATAAGAAGAGAAGTTGTTGCCGACAATGCCTTCAATGCGCTCATTGGTTTTGCGGTCAAGGATGTTGGTTTTGAGCACTTCAATCGAGGGAAACGCTTCGCCACTGCCTTGAATATCGATATCCACGGAGATGATGTCCAACTCCACTGAGTAGCGATCGCCGGTTGGGTTATCCCAACTCGCCATGGCGTTAAAACGGTTGTCGATCATGCGAAGCGCATTGCGCAGGTTCTCTTGACGGCGCTGACCACGAGCCAAGTTAGCAAAGTTGGTGGTGATACGCGTGTTGTCCGAGGGCTGATAGTTCTCGTCAAAGCGAATGCGTTTGATCGCAAAAGTGAAATCGTTCATGGTGAGTGGGTCTCCTATTTCCTTAGATAACGCTGACTTTTCCTCTCTGGGCATGGGGTGGTTGTGTTTTTTGGTTTTCCCAATCGCCAGTTTGCGCTGCGTTTCGTCTTTGACACAAAAACGCACTCACCTTGGCAAGCACCAGAGTAGTCCGGTTTTTATACTTGCTTCGCGACTTGAAGAATATTGGTATTGTTTCACATTGAACATGAAGGAAATTCATGGTTTAGGAATGAGCGGAGGTAGGAACAGCGCCTACCAACCGCCAACAAGATGAAAGATGAAAGATGAAAGATGAAAGATGAAAGATGAAAGATGAAAGATGAGGTTTTATCTGTACTTACAGTCCGTAGCGAGATCAATGTGCGCGCTATCCAATCATTCGCAAGTTAAGAGCCCACAATATTGCCAATAGCGATAGTGATGAAAAACAGTTGTCGTACATTGAGAAGATCTCCCCCAAGTTCCACAAAAGTTATTATCTTCATCCATGAATTTACGTACGACAAGCCTGACTTAATAAAAATAATTTTGGAAGTTATTAGTAAAACTCGATGGGAAGTTATCGAAAGCAATCTCAAGAAATATTTAGCAAAATAGATTTTCTGACTCAATTTTCACCGACACTAATTTTTTAGTCATATATAGAATTTTTGCTCTGACATACCTACGAGTGCTTTTGCTTAAATCATGCAGATTTTTCTCAAAATTATTCATGTTTTCTATCAATAAAATATTGCACACTGTTCATCAGTTATCTTGATCATTAAGGAAATGGCTCAGACTAGGAAGTAACTGGATAACAAAGTGTTGTATTAATTTAAAGACAGGAACAAACATGACAAACAAATCCATTCTTACTCTAGTTATCGCGGGAGCAATCTCTTTTGGAGCACACTCAGAGCCGTACTTAGGAGGTTCACTAGGCTTAGCATCATTTAAAAATGCAGAGGGGAATGCTAACACTAGTTTTGGTTCTGGTTCGATGGACTTGGCACTAGACGATGATCAAAGCGTTGCGGGCAGTATCTATGGTGGTTATAAGTTCAATTCATTTCTCGCCCTTGAAGGTGCTATTGGTGGATACGATGCTTTAGAAGACACCTATGTAACTATCGGTAATATGTACTTTTTATCCGTTCAACCCAAATTGTCATTTTCAGTAACCGACACTTTTGAATTGTATGCGAAGGCAGGGGTAGCCTATTTCAACGCAGAGTTTAAAGTTTCGAATGCTCTAGTAAATGCACCGGGCTACTCTACCCTTTCTGATAGCACTTTAACGGGTATGTATGGTTTAGGCGCTGAACTTAAATTATCACCAACGTTTCATATTCGAGCATCTTGGGACTTCATGCGCCCAGAATTGGATGTAGTGAAAGTTGGCACGGAAAATATCAGTATTGAATCAGACATTAGCGTATTCTCTTTAGGCGCTAGCTATCATTTTTAAAATTTCCCGGAAAAACTCTTGATGGTAATATCTACCGGTTAAAGCGAAAAAATTGGTAGCGTTAATCTGTCAAGTTGAATGTATCCGTGTGTTGGCCTCATCTTTTGGGAAGAAGAATGTGGCCAATATCATAACGCCATATCAGAACAATTATTACGCGTTTTTCTTTTGAACCTTAGAGTAGATTTTTCGATCAGACCATCATGACAAACTCAGAGTATTCATTTTTCGCCCCAGCTCAACTAACAGCAGGTCGATTTAAGATTGCGCTACGCAACTACTCTATTGCGCCCTTGGGATTTTGCATCATAAAGATTGGCATCCGCTTGACGATTGATTTCATCGACGCAGCTCGACGCATGCGCTTCAGCCAAACCAATACTGACCGTCACTGAGATCACCCCCTCGCGATAATGAACAGGCGTACAACCAATGGCTTGACGTATAGTCTCCGCACTCTTAAGCGCATGCTGCTGAGAAACACCCGCCAACAGAATACAGAACTCCTCTCCCCCCTGGCGGAACACATTTTCCTCTCCCACTACATGGGCCATTGTTTTCACCACAGACTGAAGAACACTGTCTCCTCCGTCATGACCGTATTCATCATTGATCGCTTTAAAGTGATCGATATCTAAGACCAATAAAAAGAAGGGTGAACCTTGAGTTTTCAGCGCTTGGTAACGATGTTTCAGAGCGAGGCGGTTATTGGTTCCAGTCAGCGGATCAAGCGTGGCCAACTTACTTAACTTGTTTTCCGTTGACTCGCGGTTGAATTCATACACATGCGCGATTGCAGAAATACTGAAATAACAAAAGGAGAAATTGATCATCATCGTCAACATATCAAAGTACTGTTCTAGGTAAAACTGATAAGTAATATTGACGATCTGAATCAGAAACAAACACACACTCGCAACAAAACCGACTTTGTAACCCAGCAACAAATAGTAAACGATAGGCAAAACCAGTGACCAAAAAAAGACACCGTAGACCGTTGGCTTAAGGAAAGTTCCAATAATAACGAGCAGCGTAATACACAGTGACATAATGTACTTGTGACCGTTAAATACATTACCCCGATCAATTTGACGATAAACGTGCCAAGAGTAAAGCGCGTACAAGCCTTCCAACGTGCCAAAGATATAGCTCTGACTAACAACATAGTTACCAATTGCCATCAAGAAAGCTAAGCTTCCTATCCCGAGGCTCATGCCTTTGAGCACTTTGAGGCGCAGCGCTAAGCTGCCGCCGAGCTCATTTATGTTCATATTTCCATCCATGGATTCAATGTCTAAAAACATCAAAGATGATAACCTGATCAACTTATTGATAACAAGGGCATCAATGTATATGTGCACACGTATATTCAACAACTTAAACGATAAATTTCCAGTGACAGCACGCAATATGGACTGGTATTGGCCCGTCAATACTTACTTCTATGCATTTCCCAAGGGTACCGTAAACCGTGGCCTGAGCGCCGAGTCAGCGGCCGAACTTCACATCGCACCACAGCAGGTACTGCAGTGGACATCTAAATACGCCAGTTTAACCACTGTCATGGGTAGCAACAAAAAGGGCTATGCCGCCGTCGACGGATTAAATGAAGCGGGGCTGGCAGTCAATGGCTTATACGATTCCCATGTCACCTATGGACCTACTGACGGTAAAGGTCACTTCCTCAGCGCCAATCGCTGGGTCCAGTTTGTACTCGACCAGTTCGCTAACGTGCAGCAGGCTATTCAGTATTTTGCGACTCAAGACATTACGATTGTCTCGGAACTTTTACCCGATACCTCTGACACTCAATCGCATCTTCACCTTGCTCTTTCCGATGCCGAAGGCAATTCAGGCGTGATCGAAGTGCGCAACGGTTGCTTTGAGCTGTATGAGAGCCGTCATGATACCGTAGTCACCAATCAGCCGGACTACGAGACTCAACGATTGTTAACGGCCTATTGGCAGTACATTTGGGGCCTAAGACCGAACGCTCCCGTTGAGCACCCGGTGTACTCCGCACCTGGAGGCAATAGCGCGACACAACGCTTTGAGCGCGCCAGTTATTACTTTACCTTTGCTCAACCCGCCCAAAAACGGCGTGAAGCGGTGTATCAAGCGAAATCAATGGTGGCCGCTTGCTCAGTACCTGTACACTTTAACCCGTATCACGCGGAGAAAGCCTCCTACACGATTTGGACGAACCTTGCCGATCACCACAAGAAGATTTATTCCCTGTCCAGCACCGTGAGTATGAACACACTGTCGCTGCACTTTTCTCCCGAACTCACGGCATGTCGACGCTTGTTGCTGCAAAAAGAAAAATCAACCAAATCAGCTTGCCCGATAAACGCAGGCGACGTGACTGACCACCTTGTCACTTGTGACAACCCGTTCAGCTAATTTTCCTTTGCGTCTCCCTCGCAGATAACATCTGCGGGGAGTCGACATAGGAAAAAGGGCAACTCAACGGCGATTTGGTGAAGCTGTTTGTCGACGCCCAAGTTTATCTGGTGATCAAAGACAAAGACTTGGAAGGCGGCAGCTTTAATCACCATGTCTGTGATTTGGATTTAGTTGCTCACCATTAGGAGTGGGTTGCTGTGTGTGTTGGCTTATTTTTAGACAAATCTGAGTTACAGAGAAGAGGCTGAACTCTGTTTTGATGGCGATTCATCGCTAACAATCCGATGACAGCAAGAATGGATACCACAATAACAATTGTCCAAGTAGATAGATATCCGTATGTATCTATAGTGAACCCAATAATGACAAAGCTAGGCATTACCAACAAACTTCTAAATGTAATAAGGACACCTTGAATTCTACCTCTGTGGCTATTTGGCGACTGGTTTGCCAAATAAACGCCCTCTTTAGTCAGCAATAAAACTTCTCCCGCTGATAAGAAAAACCATGCCAGAAAGTGAACAGGGATAGTTGGGAACAGTAATACGAGAAAATAGCCAAAGGCAAACAACAACCCCGAATATGCAAGACTCACTGTCTCTGTTTTTGACGTAGTCATTTTCATCAACAATGGTGTAATAAGCACAACCAGTACGCAGGCATATGTCATTAATTGCCCAAAAAGAACAGGACCTTCAATACCAAAAACATGGTTCAAATATAAAGGACTCGCCATCGTCATTTGATTGAGAGAAAACCACAATAATCCAGTAAACAAAGTAAAAACGATAAGATGAGGTCTATCCATTAGTACAGACCAAACAGAGCCTGAAACGCATTTTTCTAGTTCAGAGTCTGCCTCAGTGGATTCAATTTGATGAATAGTCTCTGGTTTTACGAGCAATAGAACAACCAAAATCCCAATTAAAGCTGCAAGCCCGTTTCCAAAAAATATCCAACTCGTATAGTTCCAAAAAAGATACCCAGCTAATATCGGTCCCACAGCCGAACCAAAATTATATGCTAGGTAACTAAGTGACATTACCGCATCACGGTTTTTTGGTGTCGATAAGTCGGCAACCAAAGAATTGCTTGCAGGTAATGCGACTCCCATAAAGAAATAAGCAGCAAAAAGTAAAACAGGAACTAATATTGCACTATTAGGAGCAAACCCGCATACCAATAACAAGATTGAACCGATTAGTTCGCCAGCGACCATGATATTCTTATGGCCAAACGTATCTGAAAGCTTGCCACCTAAGAAGTTACCTGCAAGATAGGCTCCCGTAACTCCCATGGCCAAAGAACCAGCTACCGTTGTCGAGTAAGACAGTTTTTCGGTAAGAAGTAACACTAAGAATGGAATAATAAAGTTACCCATGCCAAGTATCATTCTAGCAATAGCTATGTAGTATATATTTGAAGGCAGCCCTCTATATATGAACACAGCTTTAAGAAATCTATTAATAATGGTCATTCCTTGTCTTTGCCGCTTGAGCAAACCATCCTTGAATGATTAACTTTATGATGCGTAAAATAAATGTGTTAGTTAGTCGAGCACTCTACGTCATCTCGACAAGAACAACCACTACTTTGATTCTATTTTCATACGCCAACATTAAGCAAATATATATATTTAAAACTAGGATCATTCTATAACGAATGCTCAATTCGGTAAGTTTCCGAGTAGTAGCGTACTGCTATCTGCCACAACTTCACGTATTGAAAGCTCAGTAGCGTACCCCGTCACTAAGTCATCGCCTTAAGTAGGAATGGAGCAACTCCGATTTACCAATCCCCCTCCTTCCCTTTTTCACCACTTTCGCAGATACTCTGCGCGTTATTGTTTAGTTGGAAATCCTTATGCCTCAAGCCAATTCCGTTGTCGTACTCGACTTTGAAACCACTGGTCTCTCACCGAACTTGGGGGATCGCGCGATAGAAATTGGTGCGGTAAAAATGGTGAATGGCGAGGTGGTGGAGACGTTCCAGCAGTTGATGAACCCTGGCTTTCGGGTCAGTTCCTTTATTGAAAGCTACACCGGCATTACCAATAACATGCTGCGCAGCGCGCCCAGTTGCGATGAAGTGATGGCATCGTTTAGTGAGTTTATCGCGGGTGAAAACCTGATTGCGCACAACGCCTCATTCGATAAACGCTTTCTGGATGCAGAGCTTGAACGAATCCACTGTGGCTATTCTGGCGAGTTCGCGTGTTCTTTATTAGTGGCAAGGCGGCTTATCCAAGACGCGCCATCACACAAGCTTGGTGAGTTGGTTCGTTATAAAAACATCGACAACGACGGCGTATTTCACCGAGCGTTAGCCGATGCTCAAATGACGGCCAGATTGTGGCTACTGATGGTGGAAGAGTTACAGCACTCAGGTATCGCCAACCCAAGCTTTCAATTTATGCAAACCGTGAGTAAAACCACCAAAGGCAAAGTGGCTCAGCTACTGGCAAAAAGCCGTAGGTAGCGAGTTACCTTTCGACAGTTTCGTCTCCTGACAGGCAATGTTCATGCAGGTGTTAAAGCCAAGAATAACGTTGCACAACCCAACATCGTGCCTGCGTTTGTTGATTTACTTGATAGTCATTGGAACTCGGTTACAATGTTTGGCGTTGTGGGATGGGGACAGGACGTCCGACTAAGTAGACCTGTCGAAATGAATACGACAAGTCTACTTGAAGAAAAGAGAACTACTTGTTATCGATGCGTACAAAAATCATGGTCATTGCAAACGACAACGTAAAGACACCTATCACACCCAACACCGCTTGAACAAAGTTCTGAGTACCACTAGCCAAATACGCTGGCAAACTGAATACCGACGAAAGAATGTAACTGGTTAGATGCGTGTCAATGGTGACGGAAATCGCACCCACTATGCCCGCCGCCAAGCTCGCCATAAACAGTGCTTTGGTGTATTTGGTCAGCACACCGAATAACGCAGGCTCAGTGATACCAAGAATCGCAGTGACACCAGAACCTAACGTTATAGACGATTGCTCCTTCGTCGCATACTGACGCTGTTTGTACCAAATCGCCATTGTCGCTCCAGCAATCGCTAAGTTACCCAAACACATGATTGGCATCAGCAGATCTTTTCCGTACAGCGCGAAGTTGTTCAAACTGATTGGCGTCATGCTGTGATGAATGCCAAAAACAATGGTAATAGGACGCGTCAACCCAAACACAAAACCAGTTAACGTAGGTGAAACCTCTAGTAGAGAACTGACTACCCAACCAGCGCCATTACTTAGCCACATACCCGCAGGGGCAACCACTGACAGAACCAAAGTTGAAGTCACCGTAAAAGAAAGTAGCGGAGTGAACACTGGCTTGGCAGAAGCAGGAACGAACTTATCTACCATAGGGGTGATTTTAGATAGTACCCAAACCGCTAAAATTGCAGGAACAATCGCACCACCATAATTAAGCAGTTCAATGGGAATAACACCAAACACCTTCAATTCTGGAGCGCTACCTACACCAGAAAGGAGGCTCGCTTTTTCCAATAGCTTTGGTGACATCATCGCTGCTGCAACGGCTAACGCAATGTATTCGTTCACTCTAAAGACCTTTGCGGCGGAAAAAGAAACCAGCATTGGCAAGAAAAAGAACACTGCGACAGAAATAGAACGGAAGAAAAATACTGTATCAGAGCTTTCAGAAATGACGTTGGTCGCAATCAGGCCTGAGAGTAACCCCATCAGCATCCCCGCCCCCGCAATCGCTGGCACAACAGGGCCAAAGATACCCGCGACAATACGCATAGCATTTTGGAATAATTTACCCTTCTCCTGCTCCACTTCCACCCCTTTTGGCGCAGCACTCGCACCGGACAGTGCTAGGTACCATTTTTCAACGTCGACACCAATGACTACCTGTGTCTGACCTTGCCCAAGCACTACACCTTTTACCCCCTGAATGGCTTCTAATTTATCTTTATCCACTTTCGATTCATCGATGAGTTTGAAGCGTAAACGAGTCATACAGTGAGTAATGTTAGCAATGTTATCGTTGCCACCCAATGCTACAACCAGTTCTTCTAGTTTCATGCTAAAGCCGTCAGCCTTACCTGACGATGCATCGCCAGTAATCATGTCTGTTTGTGTCAATTGCATCATGCTTTCCTTTGTGCTTTATCTGCTCATTCACTGCGCTCATCTTAGCCACTGGTCATATTTATCCAATCGACAAATTAGTGATTAAACTCACAATAAGATGGCTAAAAATTAAATTTTTGGCTTTTTTAGTCAATTGGTTCGTTTTTCTTGCCAAATTCAAAACAGGAACGAACCAGTTAAATTCAAGCATAATTTATCGCTTGTAATTTGTATTTTTTCACGCTTATATAAAATAAATCCTGTTAACCAGAGTTAGTTTGAAGTGAACAAAAATACCATATCAAATATTGAGTGTGTGATTACCAAGCCAGACAGACATAACCTGATTACTGTTATTGTAGAAACAGAATCTGGTGTAACAGGCTACGGTTGTGCAACATTCCAGCAACGACCACTAGCTGTAAAAACTATGGTTGATGAATATCTTAAGCCATTACTAATTGGTAAAGATGCACATAACATTGAAGATCTGTGGCAAATGATGATGGTTAATGCTTATTGGCGAAATGGCCCAGTGATCAATAATGCTATTTCCGGTGTTGACATGGCATTATGGGATATAAAAGCCAAATTAGCTAACATGCCACTCCATCAATTATTTGGTGGTAAATCTCGCGATGCCATTCAAGTATATACTCATGCTACCAGTGATACGATGGAAGGCCTGTATGAGCAAGTCGAAAAATACTTAGCTCTGGGTTATCAACATATTCGCTGTCAGTTAGGGTTCTACGGCGGCGTACCAGAAAATATTCAGACGGCGAAGAACCCAACACAAGGCTCTTATTACGACCAAGACCAATATATTGATAACACAGTAGAAATGTTCAAAAAACTACGTGAAAAATACGGCAAAAAATTCCATATTCTTCACGATGTACACGAGCGTTTGTTTCCAAACCAAGCAATTCAATTTGCGAAAGAAGTAGAGAAATATAACCCATTCTTTATTGAAGATATTTTACCGCCAAACCAAACAGAGTGGTTGGATAACATCCGTAACCAATCAAGCGTTTCTTTGGCATTAGGCGAGTTGTTCAACAACCCTGAAGAATGGAAAGCCTTGATCATCAACCGCCGTGTCGACTTCATTCGTTGTCACGTATCACAAATCGGTGGCATTACTCCAGCCCTAAAACTGGGGCACTTCTGTGAAAACTTTGGCGTGCGCATCGCCTGGCACTGCCCACCAGATATGACGCCAATTGGAGCCGCAGTGAATACTCACTTAAATGTGCACCTGCACAATGCAGCCATTCAAGAACACGTAGAATATAAAGCCAATACGCAACGAGTCTTCCCAAACGCGGCGGAGCCAATCAATGGTTACCTCTACGCATCTGAGATTGCCGGTATCGGTGTTGAAATGGACCGTGAAGCAGCACGAGATTTTCCGGTTGAATATCGCCCACATGAGTGGACTCAAAGCCGCTTACCAGACGGCAGTATTCATACCCCTTGAGTCCTCACTTGCCTTAGCTAACCGGATTAATGTCCATGCTTAAAAAGGCCGCTATCCGCGGTCTTTTTGATCTCTGTAACTCAAGCTCTCTGGGTTAAACTGGGTGTGATAAGTACATTGGTAATTGATATCTATAATATCGCTAACAATAAATACTTCTCCGTTTTTTAAAAAACCTCTGTTCGTAATATTCATGGCTGAACTATTACGCTTACAATTGAGTAACTCTGCATCTTCTTTAGACACATTGATGGCTCGATAACTGGTTAAATAACTATCAATTTCTAGCCCTAGAGACAATACATATTTTTGTAGTGAGCTCTCGATTATTTCATTGTTAACTTTAGGAAACATATTTACAGGAAGTTTAGTTTCTTCAACTTGTGTCACTTTCCCTTGAATTAATCTAAGTCGTTTAATAACCCAAACATACTCATTTTCTTCGATTGAAAACATCTGCATTTCATGTGTAGTGGGCAAACGTTTATTAAGTTTTATTTTCTTATATGAAATTTCACCGAACTTATTTTCAGTGACAGAGTTATAGATGAGTGGCGAACCAATAATTGAGGTATTTACGAAATAACCTGAACCCACTTTGGATTTAACAATACCAATCGCTTCAAGTTTAGACAGCGCCTTTCGTACCGAAAAACGTGAAATATCATACTTTTCCGCCAATTCGCGCTCTGATGGCAATTTTACATCAATGACATTTTGACAAATTTTACTGATTATATCTTGGACTAATTCTTCGTATTTTTTCATAAGCATGAAATTACTTTACAGATAGTTACTGTTAATTTAGGACGCAAACTAAAATGACTAATTAAAAAACGTAGATAGACACATATCTACATTTATTGACCCATTCTCTTTCAACGAACATTTGAGCTCATAGCTCACGTTTCATTTCGCAAGTTATCTCCGTTAGTTTATAGCATAAATACCAACTAGTCATAAAACTTAGATTTTTCTTAAACAATGGAGAATGGAGGAGTGTATAAGGAGATCTAACCAGCTCTTATTGACTTAAAGATGGATGGAATGCCCAACAGAGAATAAACCCTGTCTTTCAGGTCGGCTCATCTATTGACAGCTACTGGCAAAAAGCCGCGCATAACGCGCGGCGATTCAAGGTTTCCTTTCCGAGATCCCGGTGCTAACTCGGCGCTCTGTCTGAGATTACCTTGCCATCTTTAATGGTGATGATGCGTTTGGTGCGCTCGGCTAAAGCGTTGTCGTGCGTCACAATGATGAGCGTTCTGCCTTCGGCGTGGAGTTGATTAAACAGCGCTTCAATCTCCGCGCCCGATTTCGAATCCAGCGCGCCGGTCGGTTCATCGGCAAGAATGATTTGCGGATCGTTCACCAAGGCTCTGGCAATCGCCACCCTCTGTTTTTGGCCGCCGGAAAGCTGGTTTGGTTTGTGGTCTAGCCTATCCCCCAGCCCCACCTGCTCTAACAATTTGGCCGCGCGTTGGCGGCGCTCTTTGGCTTTGATGCCAGAGTACACCAGCGGCAAGGCCACGTTATCTAGCGCAGTGGCGTATTCCAGCAGGTTGAAGCTTTGAAAGACAAAACCGATCTTCTGATTGCGAATACTTGCCAGCTCGTTGGCACTTAAACTCGCAACGTTCTGGCCACCGAGTTGATATTCGCCCTCAGTGGGTTTGTCGAGGCAGCCGAGCATATTCATTAGCGTTGATTTGCCAGAGCCCGATGGCCCCAAAATGGACAAAAACTCGCCTTGGTGAATGGTGAGGTCAACGCCGTCTAGCGCACGCACTTCCGCCTCGCCACTGGCGTAAAATTTGCAGATGTTGGTTAGTTCAACCAGCGGCGTGTTTGACATTTTCTCTCCACAATCTTGCTTATTATTCACTTTGTAACGCCTCCAATGGGCTCACTTTGGCCGCTCGGTTGGCTGGCAACCAAGCCGAGGCCATACCGATGATCACCAAGGTGGCGATCACAATCGTCACCACCATCCATGACAACTCCGGCACAGGCTTGCCAAGATCTTCATAAAAGACGTTGCCATCGAGATTGATGGCACTGATGGCCGAAACCAGCGCGTACGTCACGCTCAAGCCCAGAACACCGCCGAGCATCATGGTCATTAACGATTGCACCAAATAATGCAAACGAATCGCGGTGGGCGTGGCACCAACGGCCATGCGCACGCCAATGTCTCGCGTCGAGCGCTTCACCGTCGCGTACATCACGTTGGCAATGCCGACACCCGCCACCGCTAGGGTGACGAAACCAATAATGCCAAGGAAGCTTTGCAGGCCAATCAAGAACTGCTGCATGCTTTTTTGTTTGAGGAACATGTCGTCCACTTGCACCACTTGCTCATCACTGACGCTCGCGCCGTGTTTGCGTGCAATCACTTGGCGAATGGTCTGCGCCAGTTGAATGCGGTTGGCGTGCGCTTGTGGCTCGACATTAATGCCGCCAATCTCGCCATTGGCATGGAATCGCTTCCAAGTCGCCAGCGGGACAAAGCTTGAGTAGTTGATCAAATCGCCTTGTTCGATCTCGGCACTGTTCTTTTTCAACACCCCAATCACGGTGAACTCTTCACTGCCAATTTTGACTTTTTGGCCGACAGGGTCGACTTGTAAGGTCACCGGTGCGAACCAACTGAAATCTTCCACAGGGTTGAACAGATCCGCCGCCAGGGAGTAACCCAGCACCACCACTTTGCGCATCTGTTTTTGATCGAGCGGATTGAACCAGCGCCCACCCTCTCTAGGCGCAAGTTTGGTCATTGCGGCGAATTCGGTAGTCACGGCTAACGGCTGTTGCCATGAACCGCGGTCACCCACGGTAATCGGCTCATTCCATCGCGCGGTTGGCGCAACGCTTTTCACCTCTGGCAAGGCTTGAACCACACCCACATCCTCGATTTTCAGAGTCAGAAATTTGCCTTGATGGAATGCGCCGTGATCGATACTGGCCATCCCGCCCGTTAAATAAATCAGGTTGCCGTTGCCATTTTGCGCGGTTCTCAACACGCCCTGGCGAATGCCTTCCCCCACCGCCAACATCGCCGCAATACACAGCGTTGCCCATGCCACAGCAAGAATGGTCAAGCCCAGTCGCAGCTTCTCTGCGGCCATTTCTTGAAAGATTTGTCTCATCGGTAGCAGCATGGTTACGCCCTCGCACTTAACGCAATCACGGGCGTGAGGCGGGAAGCTCGTCTTGCGGGGAAATACGACGCCAACAGCGCTAGAATCAAGGTCACAAGCAAAGACCAGACAATGGAATCGCCCGTTATCACCGGAAAGCCTAACCAATCAGGTAGCGCGATAGAGCTCAGTAACCCCACCACCAAATAGGCCACCAGCAATCCAAGCGCCGTCCCCACCGCCACTAAGAACAACCCTTCCAGAATAAACTGACTGAGTATCGATTTTTGCGTCGCGCCAATGGCCAAACGCACCCCAATTTCTCGCGTACGTTCCGTCACTGAAAGGAACATGATGTTGGCCACTCCCAAGGCGCCCACCGCCATGGTCATGGCACCACTTGCACCAAGGAAGATCTGAATGCCACGGAAAATCGCGGTGATCAGTGCTGCGCCTTCGCTGAAATCGGGCAAGTTGATCGCCTCTTTGTCGCTCGGGTCAAAATGCAGTTGTTTAGCGTAAAATTGAACAATCGCTTGTCGAAATGACGCGCTATCCATGCCATCCATCGGCTTGAGCATGATCATCTCCGGTTTGGCATTCCACAAATCGCGGAAGGTGGTTTGCGGAATAAGTACACTGCGACTTTCACCAAATGAAATGCCCATATCCTCACTGGCGGTGATGCCAATGATCAAAAAAGGAATGCCATTCACGTTGAGCGTGTCACCGATTTGGATTCCTCCCATTTGCGCGATTTGATTCCCCAGCACAGCCACACGGCTATGGTTGCGAATATCGCTGGGCGACAAATAGCGAGAGCCGGGCATCAATTTGAGTTGCAGCAAAGACAAGTAAGAGGAATCTATCCCGCTGACGTTACTCATCAAGTTTTGCCCGCGCTGATTGGTAACTCTGGCGTCTGATTTGGCGTACACACTTGAGGCCGCTTTCACAAAGCCCGATTGTGTGATCATATCGACGTGATCTTGCGAGAGCTGAATTTGGCGTCGCGAAGGAAGGCCATGCCACGGCTTGCTGGTGCTGGATGGAAAAGCGACTTGCACGTTGTTCACCAGAAACGACAACTGCTGAGTTTGGTGACGATAAAATCCCTCACCGAGGGCGATCAGCACCACCACGGAGATCACCCCCCAAGCAATGGCTATCATGGCCAACACGCTTTTCATACGGTGCGCCATCAACGTTTGCCATGTTTGTTGCAATAACGCGCTCATGAATGAAAAGCTCGGGAGATGAGGGCCATGATATCGTCATCGAGCTTACCTGCGGTTTGCAGCAACGCGATTCGCTGGCGCCAGTAGTTGTACAAATTGGTTTGCAGGCTGTGTTTGGCCTCAAACAAGCTGTTGTGCGCGCTGATCACATCGGAGACTTCCAACAAACCTGCATCATAGAGTTTCTCTTTGCTGGCCAATACGTTACCGCGAGAGGCCACCAGCTCGTTAGCAATCAACACTTGGTTCCAGTTGATCTCAACCTGAGTAAATTGCTGAATCACGCGCTTTTGGATGTCGATTTCGACTCGGCGCATCTCTTGCTTGGCGCTCAAAATGTTCAACGACGCTTCATCAACTTTGCTCCTCACCGAGCCGTTGAGATCAATCGGCACACTCAACGTCAGGCCCGCATTAAACTCGCCGTTGGAGCGTTGATCACCATCGCTGTAACCCACACTGCCTCTGAGGGTCGGGTAATAGCCCCCTTTGGCGGACTGCTTTGCGAACTCACTGGCTTTGACCATTTGCGCCGCCACCAGCAGCTCTGGGCTGCTGTCTTTGGCTAACTTGAGCCACTGCGCCTGAGAGGTCACCAGCATCGGCGGTTGAATCAGAGTGTCGGTACGAATTTGATCCACGCTCTCTGGCACTTGGTTGATCAGCGCCGCCAGTTCCGCTCTTTTCACTTCAAGATCCGCTTGGGCATTGAGAATCGTCGCTTGCTCAGAGACTTGCGTCGCGCGCATCTCTTCCACATCCACCGATTTGACCTTACCTGCTTGATAACGCTTCTCGATGATTTGCAACAGTTTGTTGCCCTCATCCAGCTTGGTTTGCGCCAACACCAAGTCGCCTTGCGCACTGGCGAGATCCAAATAGGCAGCGAGCAGTTTCTGCGCCAGTTCATTGTGCGCTTGAGACAATTCCAGCTCCGATTTCAGGTAGTTGGCTTTTGCTTGATCTAAGCTCGACCACAAACTGCTGTCCCAAATGGTTTGCGATAAGGTCGCACCATAACTGTTGGAGCTGTCAGCAGATTCACTCCAATTGAGAGAGGCGCTGGCGCTGAGATCCGGCAACAACGTACTGCGGCTGCTGTCCACGCCCGCTTGGCCCAGTTGCACGCCAATCTTGGCTTTTTCGTAATTCGGATCGTTTTGCTTAGCTTGCTGCCAGGCTTGTTCAATGGAGATGGCATGGCTGGGCAAACTCAGCGTCGCCGCCAGCACGGCCAAGCCGATTTTCGATAGGTGCTTGTTAACCATGCGAGCCTCCCATCATCATGCTGTTGTCGATGATTTCTTCATCCAACGCCACGCCATCCAGCACTTCAACGTGAATGCCATCAGAGAGCCCCAACTGCACAGGCTGCGCGTGGAAACCTTGTTCGGAGCTATCTGGGATCAGCACATGAGGCGCATCGCCTTCAAACTGCAATGCCCGCTCTGGCAGCGTTAAGACGTTTTCAGATTTCTTCAGCGTGATTTTCGCCGTAGACGAGAACCCCGAGCGCAACAGGACTTCGCTTGGAATGTTGAGCTGCCCTACTTCAACTTCAAAACCGTTATCAAAACTCTTGGCAGAGGCATTACCTTCTGGCGAGTTAAGATTCTCTGATTGAATCGCCACTTTGGTGAGCACACCAGAAATCGCCACATCAGGATAGGGAGCAACGGTGAGCATAACGGGCATCCCCGGGGAGAGCTGCGCCGCATCATGCTCACTGACGCTGCCTTTAAAGATCAAATTGTTCATGTCGGCTAACGACATCATTTCCGTCGCGGCCTGACTCGATTGCGTGGAAATGATCGGCTCGCCAACTTCCACTTTTTGATTGAGCACCGTGCCATCAATGGGCGCGTAGATCGTGGAGGTTAAGCGCGCATCACCAATAGAGGCCTCACCGCTGCGGATCAGTTCGAGATTTTGCCGTTTTTGCAGCACATCCGCTTGGGCGGATTTGACCGTCGAGCGCGCACTGACATACTCATCGTAGTTTTTCGGGATGATATTTTGCTTCACCAAACTTTCTAGGTTGGTGAGTTTTTGCTTGGCGGATTCGAGATCAGCTTCGCTGCGCATTAACGCCGCCGAGGCATCCGTCAGGGCTTGAGGGGTCGGGTTTGGACGCACTTTGATCAGCGGTTGACCTTGCGTGACTTTTTCACCCACTTTCGCGTAAATTTCCCCGACGATACCATCAATTTGCGACTTAATTGACACAGAATGCGCTGGAACAATTTTGCCGACCGCCACCGCCTGTTTTTCAATGGTGCCCGTTGTCACCACAAGCGTGGGAAAAGCGTCCGGCTCCGCCGAAGATTGCAGATAGAAATACGCACCACCGCCGAGCAGCGCTACGCTCACAGCAGAGACAAGCCAACGTTTCGTCATTATGATTCCAGCCATTATTAGGTAGTCGAATGACTACACCTCATACACAAAGTTGCAGGAATCATATCGGCTTTAATGTCTGGACATTGTCAGATTTGGTATTGCTATGTCAGAGGGAATTGACAAAAACTTATGCAGAAAAATCACGAAATTCATTGTAACTTCGGATAAAAAAGCAAGTTATGGACGCAGTAGCAACATTCAGCTTGGCCGATCGACATCGGTAATATCCCCGCCCACATTGATTGAGATAGTAATTTGTCAAAAAACACGCATAATCTTGCTATCAACACTCAAAGAAGAAATGACCTATGACTGATTTTCAATACTACTTTCATCAACTTCCTTGTTTTGACTGCAAAAAGACCACAGTAAGCACGGATCTGGGTTGGTTAACGGCAGCAATGAAAGAAGATGTAATTGCTCAAATAGCTGAAATCATCGCGCAGGAAAACGTTGAAGCGGATCTTTCTGTGAACGTAACGTGCACAAAAGAAGAAGCGCGTGACTACTTATTGCTGAACTTCTACGGCTATTCAGACGAAGAACTGGCAGACCAAGTGGAAGCAGAAGACGAGCAAGAAGTCGCGGATGAAATCGCTGAGCTACTCGCCGATGGCAAAGAGGTGGTGGTTTTCGAACACGAAATCGCACTGCAAAGCTGCACCGACTGCGAAATTGACGAATAACTCAACACGCAGTGCATGATGGTTCATCGTGCTCAAGCTTGATTGAAAGCGTTAGCCCCCTTGCGTGGCTAGCGCTTTTTTGTCGTCAAAGGTTGGCTGTTTCGCATCAGACATCCCAATCAATTATTTAAATGAGAATCAATTGTAATAACAACACAGTTTCTTTATTCTTGCCTCACCCTTTCACGGCATAAGCACAACAACATGAGTGGCCATTCGTTTTTTGAGCATCTGTTCGAACACTCACAACACGTCACCCCTTATCTGCATGGCGCGATCAAACCGCCGCCAGAAGTCTGCGCCAAGCATGGGTTTATCCATATCGATCACGCGAGTTCCGAGCCTATCCGCGCGCTGTATGAAAGCCTCAAACTCGCGCATCCCGAAGCTGGGGCGGCCTATTGGCTGACGCGCACTTGGACGCTGCTCTGCTGGCAACCGCTGTATGTGGCATTTATTGCCATCTACTCTTGCCAAGGTTTGCCAAAGCTTTCATCCATAGGCCAACACGTTCACCCAAGGTTCGTCAGTGGCTATCAATTTGACGACGATGAATATCGTCAAGGCAGCGAGCAAGAATTGATTGCCCATGCAGGCAAAGAACTCTGCGCGCTCTTCGACTACTTCCGCCAAGAGATGAGTCTCTGGACCCGCATCCGCCCCGGTTTTACCCAACACTTGTTTGCGGATGGCGTATTCGGCTGTTTGGTGAAACTTAGCCAGTTTTATCCCGCCCTTTCGGGCGACTATTTCCTTGAACACGCGCGGCTGTGGCTTGCAGCCTGCCAGCTGCCTGAAAAGCTTATCCACTCTCTTCGTTACGATGAAACATCACGACAGCTTTGCTTGGTGCGCACCAGTTGCTGTTTAGTCTACAAATGCCAAGGGCGAAAGCTGTGTCGTGACTGCCCGAGGCATCCAGATAACAAACGCGAATAACTCGAAGCGCGATCATCCGCATCAACGGTGCGTTACATATCCAATGATAGAGAGATTGATTGTGAAAATAATTCTCATTGCAATTTTCACGTGCTAAAGTGAACGGCTCGTAGCCAATAACTCAACTTCCTATTTCGCTTATGTATCAACTTGTCGATGCGTCGTTCGAAATCGACGATAAGGTGATCCTATCTCCGACCAATCTCACGTTTGCATCGGGGAAAGTCACTACACTGCTTGGTCACAATGGGTGTGGTAAATCAACCTTAATTAAATTGCTGAGTCGGCAAAACGCGCCAACGCAGGGGCAAGTTCTGTTTAACCAACAGCCAATCGCTTCGTTCACCAGCTTAGCGTTTGCCCATCAAGTGGCCTACCTTCCCCAACATCCCCCCATCACAGACGGAGTGACGGTTCGTGAGCTGGTCTGCTTTGGGCGCTATCCATGGAAAGGGGCCTTTGGTCGTTATGGCAAAGAAGACTATGCGATTGTCGATGAAGCCATTGAAAAAGTGGGCTTAACGGCGTTTGCTCAACGCTTCGTTGCCACCTTGTCCGGCGGGGAAAGACAACGCGCTTGGGTCGCGATGCTGCTCGCGCAGCAAAGTCAGTGCATTTTGCTCGACGAACCGACTTCCGCCTTGGATGTGGCGCATCAACATGAGCTGTTAGCGTTGATTCGCGAGCTCAATCAAACCATGGGCTTAACCGTGATCATGGTGCTACACGACGTCAATATGGCGGCCAAGTTTAGCGATCACCTTGTTGCTCTCCACTCCGGAAAAGTGATTGCAGAAGGCGCCCCTCAAGCGTTAATGACGCCAGAAACATTGATGAAAATCTATGGTATGGAGCTCGCGTTATTCGCTCACCCCAAAACGGGCAAACCGATCAGTTACATCCCTTAAATCAGAAGGAATCTGTTGTGAAAAAAATCATCTTGATGCTCTCTGCAGCCTTGGCATTCAACAGCTATGCTCTCGACATCCCCCATGAAATGGGCACCGCTTCTTTTGAAACCACGCCAAAGAAAGTGGTGGCACTCGATTGGGTGCTCACCGAAACCGTACTCAGCTTAGGTGTTGAACTTGAAGGCGTGGCAAACATTAGCGGCTACCAACAATGGGTGGCCGAACCCCATCTAAACGCCGATGCGATTGATGTCGGTTCACGCCAAGAGCCTAACTTAGAGCTACTGAGCAACATCCAGCCCGATGTGATCTTAATCAGCAAGCATCTCGCGGCCGCTTATGAGCCACTCAGTAAGATTGCGCCGGTTCTGGTTTACAGCGTCTACAGCGAAGAAAAGCAACCGTTGGAATCGGCCAAACGCATTACTCGCTCACTCGGCAAGCTGTTCGATAAAGAGCAGCAAGCGGAGCAAGTGATTGCGCAAACTGACCAGCGTCTTGCGGCCAACGGGGCAAAAATCACCTCAGCCGGAAAAGCCGACAAGCCCTTGCTGTTTGCTCGTTTTATTAACGACAAAACCCTGCGTATTCACAGTGAAGGCTCTTTGGCTCAAGACACCCTCAATGCGATGGGGCTCAAAAACGATTGGCAGGAACCCACCAATCTTTGGGGTTTCACCACCACCGGAACAGAAAAACTGGCGGAACATCAAAAAGCAAATGTGATGATTTTTGGCCCTTTGAGCCAGGAAGAACGCCAGCAGCTGACGCAGTCGCCGCTTTGGCAAGCCATGGAATTTAGCCGCACCGATTCGGTTTACGAACTTCCTGCCATTTGGACCTTTGGTGGATTGCTGGCCGCGCAACGATTGAGTGACCACATGACTGGACAACTCACCCAGCCCAAATGAATACCTTAGACATCTCAGCCCCGGCCAAAGGGCGATTTCCTTTTAAAACCGCAGCGTTATTGAGCGCGGCGGTTTTACTTATTGGTTTACTGCTGCAACTCACCGCGCCCTATTCCCAAGGTATTGGCCTGATTTGGAACACCCTCTTCCATTTTGATGCGTCGAATTATCAGCATCTCATTACGCATTTAACCTATTTGCCGAGGCTGAGCGTTGCCATTATTTGCGGGTTTGCTTTGGCGGTGGCTGGGTGTGTGATGCAGTTTGTGTTACGTAACCCGATTGCCTCACCAACCACATTAGGCGTCGCGGCGGGCGCTGAACTGGGGATGGTACTGGGGATTTTATTGCTCCCGGCGAACTTGGCGATACCTGGTTTTGTACCCGCGTTTATCGGCGGTTGCCTAGCCACTGGGCTGGTGTTTGTCTTGAGCGCGGCTAGAGGGTTTTCGCCCTTACACATGGTGCTTGCGGGCATGGTGGTGAGTCTGTTTTTGGGCTCACTCAACACCATGCTCTTGATGCTCAATGAGCAGCGCCTGACCAGCATTTTTGTGTGGGGAGCGGGTGTGCTCAACCAAAACGACTGGTCGAGCACGCACATGCTGTTGCCTTTAGTTTTGATCCCGACGATGTTGCTTTTGCTGCTGCAACGGCCATTGTCTGCACTGCAGTTTGGTGACCATGTCGCCACTTCGTTAGGCGTTAACATCAAGCAAATTAAACTGTTGTGCTTATCATTCACCATCTTCATTACTGCTGCGGTGGTCAGCGAAGTCGGTTTGATAGGGTTTGTCGGCATCGTTGCGCCCGCAATAGCGAGAATGCTCGGCGCTCGAACGCTGGCGAAGCAAATTCTTACCAGCGGCGTGATTGGCGGCGCGATTCTGCTTATCGTCGATTTGCTGATCCAACCTTTCTCTGGCGTGGGGGGTGAACTGCTACCTACCGGCGCCATGACGGCCTTAATCGGTGCACCATTTTTGTTGTGGCTGTTGCAACGAAGTAAACTCCAGTCCGATCTGAAAGCACGCTCTGAACACATCGAACACTATAAACGGGTTAACGCTCGATACGTGCTAACCGCGCTGACATTGGTGCTTTCCATCGTTTCTCTGTTCGCGCTCTTGTTGGGTAAAAACCAATTTGGCTGGAGCTTTGGCCTCACTCAATCGCTCTTTGAGCTGCGTGCACCACGTCTGCTGGTTGCGCTGATCGCCGGGATAGGGCTGGCCTTTGCTGGTACCATTATCCAGCGCATCTCCGGCAACCCCATGGCTAGCCCAGAAGTATTGGGGATCAGCTCTGGCGCGGCGCTCGCCCTTGTACTCGGTTCGCTATTTGGTATTGCCGTGGGTAGAGAGCAGCAAATGTTGTTGGGTACGCTGGGTGCGGTCTCGGTGGCAGCAGTGGTGTGGTTCATGGGTAGAAAGCATCACTTCGCTCCGACACAAACCTTGTTGACCGGCATTGCCCTAAGCGCCGGTTTGGATGCCCTGCTCAGAGTCGCCATGAGCTCAGGACACGACAATGCCGCCGCTCTGCTCACTTGGTTATCGGGTTCCACCTACTTAGTGGCCAGCAGTGACGTTGTGTTGCTCGCCATTGGCGTAGCTTTGGTGGGTGGCATCGCCTTGTCACTAAGCCGCTGGATAGCGTTAATCGGCCTAGGAGAAATCACCGCCAACAGCATCGGCATGAACGCCACGCTGGTCAGGTTGGTGCTGTTACTACTGGTGGCCGCACTCACTACGTTGTGTACCATTGTGATTGGCCCACTAAGCTTTGTTGGCCTATTGGCTCCGCATATGGCGCGCTCACTGCATCAATACCAAGCAAGACCACAAATGCTCACCGCAGCACTATTGGGGGCGACCATTATGGTCTCGGCGGACTGGATTGGGCGAACCCTTTGGTTCCCATGGCAATTCCCCGCTGGTCTCTTGGCCTCTTTGATTGGAGGTGGCTACTTCCTTTATCTGATGAGGCGTTAATCTTCCTCAAATGAAAAAAATCGCTCACCGTAGAAGGCTTAACGTTCGCCTTCTACGGTCACTGTAGCGTGACTTTTTAAATTGTATTTTGGGGACTAAAAAGCAATAAATGGCAATAAGATAAATTTGTGTTTACCATGTGGAGAAAACACTAAGCCTATGTCACTCATGGAAAAAGCCCCCATCACCAAACTTCAGCAAGATTTGTTCAATCAAGTGGTCAGCAAGCTCAAAGCCGACGACGCAAAAATCGGCGCCAGCCTGAATGAATCGTCATTAGCCAACCAGTTCCAAGTATCGAGAACTCCGATGCGCGCCGTACTCAGCTACATGTCTGCCGTAGGCATCGCTAAAGCTGTGCCCAATAAGGGATTCACGTTGCAGATCGATGCTCACTCCATTCAAACCAACGAGAATGCCGACAATAAAGCATCTCGTCAGGAGAAACTGTATCTTAGGTTGCTGATGGATCTCTTCTTTGGGGAGATCGCCGCGGCGTTTTCAGAAAAGGAGCTTCAAGAGCGCTACAACGCCAATCGAGGCGAGATACAAAGCGTACTCCGCTTGCTCGAAAATGATGGCATTTTGCGCCGAAGCCCCGGCTATAAGTGGCACCTCGACGGCGTTCTCAATACGCTGGAAAGGCACACCGAAAGCTACCGATGTCGGCTGATTTTCGAACCCGCAGGCTTGCTCGAACCAAGTTGGTCAGCCGATCTCAATGCGTTACAGCAGTGTCGCGAGCGCCATCTGCAAGCGATTCAACAGCCAGACACCGTCAACGCCAGCGATTTGTTCAACCTAAGCGCGGACTTTCATGAATTGCTCGCCGCCTGTTCAGGCAACCGTTTTTTACTGGGCAATATGCAGCAACATAATCGCATGCGCAAAGCCACCGACCTCGTCTCTATGCACATTCAATCGTCAGTCATTAAATCTTGCCAACGCCGGATTGAGATCCTCGATCTGGTGCTTGAGAGCAAAAACAAAGAGGCGGCAAAAAAACTCACTCAGCTGCTAGAAAATGATATTCGCGTCATGCAGCGCACCTACAGCAATGTTATCCATCTCTCTCTGTCGGAGCGGGAAAAGCTGGTCAACAGCATCGCCAACACCGACATCTAACTCGTTTGGTCGTGCGCCAACTTAAACCTGCATGCCCCTCAGCTTAAGTCGCTTAGCTGAGGGGATAATGTCTTAACACGAGACTCGCCTTCTAGTTCCTCTAGACTCGCCCCTCCCTACTCGCCCCTCCCTACTCGCCCTCCCTACTCGCCCCTTGTCCCTCTCACCTAATCCCTCGTTCTTCGTCGCTCTCTCCTCTCCCTAAAAACCCATCGTCATCAGCGTTATTGAGTTAAAAGAAAATAATTCGCATTTGCATATTGTATTTTCGCGACAGAAATACAATAATAACAATTCTCATTTACGTTTAGTAACAAACCTTCGCGCGCTCAAACCGTGGAT
>NZ_NPKW01001379.1:0-423 GCF_002265885.1 Vibrio sp. 03_296 | reverse complement strand
TCAGCTTTCTAATTTTGGTCTTGTCGGCAAGTTAACTTCAGTGTTCGCTGTTTTCTGGACTCCAATTCGTGGGCGCGAAAAATTCAGAGAATTGCCTCATTGAAATTCAGTGCGCTTGTAAGTCGAATGAAGCTGCCTTAGTTTTAAGTTTGAGCTCAAGTTTTCTGTTTCTCACGCTAAAACTCAAAGTTATTACAACTAAATTTATGAGTTAATTCAGCTTTTTAGCGTCTGGTTTTGGTTTGCAAAGGTAAGTCGAGTTAAGCTCTTGGTATCGCAAACTCAACCCTTTGTGTCTTAAACATAACAAGGCGTTTAAGAGGGATTCATGCCGCGTGGCATTTTGGGTATGCGGTGAATTTTGGTGGTGAAAGTTGGTCTGCGGAAGCTTGGTTTAGGCGGCACTCACCCCTTAACGCAGCG
>NZ_NPKW01001378.1:0-521 GCF_002265885.1 Vibrio sp. 03_296 | reverse complement strand
TCAAGGCGAATGGTGTTACAGCTCGGAAACTCAAGGGTGAACTTTCGATGTTTTCCACTTTCGCGCCACGCCAACCGTAAATTGACTGGTCATCATCACCGACGATCATCACATGGCACTCAGGCCCCGCCATCATACGCAGCCAAGCGTATTGAATGTTGTTGGTGTCTTGGAACTCGTCGACCAAGATGTGTTTAAAACGTGCTTGATAGTGTTCGCGGATGAATTTGTTTTCACGCAGTAGCTCATGCGCACGCAACAAGATTTCCGCAAAGTCGACCAAACCTGCACGATCACACGCTTCTTGATAGGCGGTGTACAACTGTAGGTAGGTTTTGGTCGACGGGATCGTGGTAAGCATCGATGTGCGCATGGGTCGCAATCCTTCGTCTTTTTGCCATTGATCCACCAAGCGACTTGGCGCGCTGGCCACTGTTTGTCATCCAGTTTTGCGCTTTGATCAGTCGCTTAAGCAAACGCTGTTGATCATCACTATCAATAATTTGGAAATCTTCCGGCAG
>NZ_NPKW01001377.1:0-598 GCF_002265885.1 Vibrio sp. 03_296 | reverse complement strand
GGCGTTATGTTTAGTC
Source organism: Vibrio sp. 03_296 (assembly GCF_002265885.1). Taxonomy (NCBI): domain Bacteria; kingdom Pseudomonadati; phylum Pseudomonadota; class Gammaproteobacteria; order Vibrionales; family Vibrionaceae; genus Vibrio; species Vibrio sp. 03_296. The sequence continues at coordinate 582 of NZ_NPKW01001377.1, read as the reverse complement.
ACGTAAAATCAGTTGGTTGCATCTTTTCTTTGCTTTCTCAGCTTTCTAATTTTGGTCTTGTCGGCAAGTTAACTTCAGTGTTCGCTGTTTTCTGGACTCCAATTCGTGGGCGCGAAAAATTCAGAGAATTGCCTCATTGAAATTCAGTGCGCTTGTAAGTCGAATGAAGCTGCCTTAGTTTTAAGTTTGAGCTCAAGTTTTCTGTTTCTCACGCTAAAACTCAAAGTTATTACAACTAAATTTATGAGTTAATTCAGCTTTTTAGCGTCTGGTTTTGGTTTGCAAAGGTAAGTCGAGTTAAGCTCTTGGTATCGCAAMACTYAACCGTTCGAGTCTTAAACATAACAAGGCCGTTTTAAGCGGGGATTCATGCCGGCTTGTGCGATTTTGGTTTGCGGTGATTTTGTGGTGAAAGTGGTGTGCGGAAACTTGGTTTAGGCGGCACTCACCCCTTAACGCAGCGTTATACCAATTTATCGTAATAAGCTCCAACTCAAAACACTATCGAGTGAAGCTTGGTTTCTATATACTTCCTTATTTCAAAGGAAAACCAATATGGAATGATCATCGTTTCATCAGAAC
>NZ_NPKW01001376.1:0-438 GCF_002265885.1 Vibrio sp. 03_296 | reverse complement strand
AGTGCCACCAACTATTGAAGATTTTGTATTGGTTTGGTATTACTGTAGTATGGTTTTACTTGGCCTCTATTTGAGGTTACTGAGTTTCAACTAAACGTATTGTTACGAACTCACTAAAGTCGGAATTCGATATGCGATAGAAGAGAATGTACATGAGAACTTTTACAAGTTTTCTCGTGCAGGTGGTAAATTAGCGGCTTTTATCAGTGTTGTTGCGGTTATATTTTTAGGACCACTTGCATTAGTTGGTGCGGGTGCGGGGTTACTTCACGCGAGAGCCATGTCTAATCATAGAAAAAGGACAGAATACGAGGAGTATATTATTCCGAGTAGCTTTCGTGTTCGGTATCAACATAGTCGCCAGCAGGTTGCATTAAACCCTAGGTTTGAGTTGGAAATGCAGGAGATCGGAGCATGGGAGATGACATCACCTCCGGG
>NZ_NPKW01001375.1:0-1320 GCF_002265885.1 Vibrio sp. 03_296 | reverse complement strand
TTGTGGATGAATGGATTCCCGTATGCACGGGAATGACAGGTGGGTGGTGCCGATCAATTCTCTCACCCCGTCATCCTCGCGAACGCGGGGATCCAATTGTATAGCGAGCCGCTGTGGCCTTGGTTATATCGTTTCATTGCCAGTGTTGCTGTTGGTTTCGCTTTAGTTTTTGTCTGTTATTGTGAGTGCGTTGCCAATACTCGGATTCTGGCGCGTGTGGATGAATGGATTCCCGTATGCACGGGAATGACAGCTGGTGGTGCGGTTCAATTCTCTCACTCCGTCATCCTCGCGAACGCGGGGATCCATGGTATAGCTAGCGCCGTGGCTTGGTTTTATCGCATCATTACTGGTGTTTCTGTTGATTTAGCTACTCTCTCACCCCGTCATCCTCACGAACGTGGGGATCTATTGTATAGCGAGCGCCGTGGTTCGGTTTTATCGTTTCATTGCCAGTGTTGCTGTTGGTTTCGCTTTAGTTTTTGTCTGTTATTGTGACAGCGTTACCAATGCGCGGATTCTGGCGCGTGTGGATGAATGGATTCCCGTATGCACGGGAATGACAGCTGGTGGTGCGGWTCAATTCTCTCACTCCGTCATCCTCGCGAACGCGGGGATCCATGGTATAGCTAGCGCCGTGGCTTGGTTTTATCGCATCATTACTGGTGTTTCTGTTGATTTAGCTACTCTCTCACCCCGTCATCCTCACGAACGTGGGGATCTATTGTATAGCGAGCGCCGTGGTTCGGTTTTATCGTTTCATTGCCAGTGTTGCTGTTGGTTTCGCTTTAGTTTTTGTCTGTTATTGTGACAGCGTTACCAATGCGCGGMTTCTGSCGCGTGTGGATGAATGGATTCCCGYATGCACGGGAATGACAGCTGGTGGTGCGATCAATTCTCTCACCCCGTCATCCTCRCGAACGTSGGGGATCTATTGTATAGCGAGCACCGTGGCTTGGTTTTATCGCATCATTACTGGTGTTTCTGTTGATTTAGCTACTCTCTCACCTCGTCATCCTTACGAACGTGGGGATCTATTGTATAGCGAGTGCCGTGGCTTGGTTTTGGCACTTCATTCTCCGCGTTGTTGGTTTCGCTTTCGTCGTTATCTGTGGCGGTGGCGGTGAGTGCATTTCCAATACTCGGCTTCTGGCGCTTGTGGATGAATGGATTCCCGTATGCACGGGAATGACAGCTGGTGGTGCGATCAATTCTCTCGACCCGTCATCCTGCGAATGCGGGGATCTATTGTATAGCGAGCACCGTGGCTTGGTTTTATCGCTTCATTACTGGTGTTGTTGGTTTTTAGTTATTGTCTGT
>NZ_NPKW01001374.1:0-330 GCF_002265885.1 Vibrio sp. 03_296 | reverse complement strand
GCCTCTCGCACCTCGCACCTCGCACCTCGCACCTCGCACCTCGATTTTCGCCTTCAAACTGAATTTAGCAAACGTTTCCCCTACATTTTGTGCTAGAATCGCGCCAATTTTACTCTTCCTTCGATTTAACACTTTTTTGGAGACAACATGAAACGCGATTTAGCGATGGCCTTTTCCCGCGTCACAGAAGGCGCAGCTCTAGCGGGTTATAAATGGCTAGGCCGTGGTGACAAGAACGCGGCGGATGGCGCTGCTGTAGAAGTCATGCGCACCCTGCTGAATAAAACTGACATCAGTGGTGAAATTGTTATTGGTGAAGGTGAAATCGAT
>NZ_NPKW01001373.1:0-1017 GCF_002265885.1 Vibrio sp. 03_296 | reverse complement strand
GATGTTCGCTGGGTTTGCTTGAAGATCTGCAATGATTTGGTTTGCTTTCTCTTCCCACTGAGCTGGAAGCTCGCCATTTACGCGGCGTTTGAACTCTGCGGCTTCGACTGGGTACGCTGCTGCGTACGCATCAAACTTCGCATTCCAAGCGGCTTCTTTTGCAGCGCCAGCTGCTTTTGCATCCCACTCTGCGTAAACGTCAGCAGGGATTTCAAATGCTGGGTGTTCCCAACCTAGGAATTCACGAGCTGCGGCAATTTCTTCCGCACCTAGTGGTGCACCGTGACAGTCGTGTGAACCCGATTTGTTTGGTGAACCAAAACCGATGATAGTTTTAGTACAGATTAGAGTTGGGCGAGGATCCGCTTTAGCGGCTTCAATTGCTGCGTTGATCGCTTCAGCATTGTGACCATCCACTGCTGGGATAACGTGCCAGCCGTAAGCTTCGAAACGCTTAGGCGTATCGTCAGAAAACCAGCCTTCAACGTGACCGTCGATAGAGATGCCGTTGTCATCCCAGAATGCAATCAGTTTACCAAGACCTAGCGTACCCGCTAGAGAACATGCCTCGTGCGAGATACCTTCCATCAGACAGCCATCACCCATGAACACGTAAGTGAAGTGGTCAACGATGTCGTGGCCAGGTTTGTTGAACTGCGCTGCGAGCGCTTTCTCAGCCATTGCCATACCAACCGCGTTGGTGATGCCTTGACCTAGAGGGCCCGTTGTTGTTTCGATACCAGGCGCGTAGCCGTATTCTGGGTGGCCCGGAGTCTTAGAATGCAATTGACGGAAGTTTTTCAGATCATCGATAGAAAGCTCGTAACCGCTAAGGTGCAGTAGCGAGTAAATCAGCATCGAGCCGTGGCCGTTAGAGAGTACAAAACGGTCGCGATCAGCCCACTCTGGGTTTGATGGGTGTGGGTTTAGTGGCCACGCCAAAGAACTTCAGCGATGTCCGCCATACCCATAGGTGCGCCTGGGTGGCCTGAGTTTGCTTTTTGTACGCCGTCCATG
>NZ_NPKW01001372.1:0-672 GCF_002265885.1 Vibrio sp. 03_296 | reverse complement strand
TCTAGCTTTCGAGCTAGACCTTTGATCTAATAGGGGTATCGAAATATGGATACTCCGATATGCTTCAAGAACCCACCCCGCAACAATACGAACTGGAAATGGTGACGATGGAACAGTTAGTTCCTAAAGACCATTTAGTGCGCAAAATCGATAATGCTATCGACTTTGAATTCATTCRTGATGAAGTYGCTCATCTTTATTGTAAAGATAATGGGCGTCCACAGTTGACCTATTCGTCTCTTCAAATCATCTTGCTTGGTTATATCTTTGGTATAAAAGTGAGCGTCAGCTCGTTAAAGAAATTGAAGTGAAGTGTCGCTTACCGTTGTTCTTACGGAATGTCATTAACACGAGTAAAGTCATCCACAGCTTCTACTCTAAGCCTAAAACCGCATTCGTCGCTTTAATGGCACGGATGTGTTCGAACGTATTTTTATCAATATCGTAGAGCAAGCCATGACGAAAGGCTTGGTCGCGGGTCAAGAGCTCTTTACGGACAGTACTCATCTCAAAGCGAACGCCAACAAGAATAAACACACCAATAAAGTCACGGCGGTTCGCGCGAGTGCCTATCTTGATATGCTGGATGACGACGTCGCGTTAGACCGAGAAAAAGCGGGTAAGAAGCCTCTTAAGGCTCGTGAATCAGAGTCAAAAACAAAGAATACCAAA
>NZ_NPKW01001371.1:0-521 GCF_002265885.1 Vibrio sp. 03_296 | reverse complement strand
TGCAGGAATCGCCGTTCATCCCATTAAATCTGATAAATAAATGTCGCTTAGATGTTTATATACTGTACTTCCATCGTATTTAAAACGAAATAAAAACCACCCCATTGGCGGGCAACAAAAGCAGCAAACGATATTTTTTTGCATTTTTATATTGACCTAGAAAGCGAAAAACCGTTTAATACASCTCCGTYGCCCGGATAGCTCAGTCGGTAGAGCAGAGGATTGAAAATCCTCGTGTCGGTGGTTCGATTCCGCCTCCGGGCACCACGAATTAAAATCGTTGGTGCGAAATGTACGAGCGATAAAAATATAGTGTGCCGACTTAGCTCAGTAGGTAGAGCAACTGACTTGTAATCAGTAGGTCACCAGTTCGATTCCGGTAGTCGGCACCATTTACAATAACTCTTGTATAGCAAGAGAGACAGAATAGTTCCTCCTTAGCTCAGTCGGTAGAGCGACGGACTGTTAATCCGCAGGTCGCTGGTTCGAGCCCAGCAGGAGGAGCCACCTTTAAAAGCCAA
>NZ_NPKW01001370.1:0-1053 GCF_002265885.1 Vibrio sp. 03_296 | reverse complement strand
TTAAGGGCGCAGGCACGCACTACAAAAGCTACCGCACAGTACCGTAACCACCAAACTCAACGCAAACTGAAAATGCCACGCGTGCCAAGTCCCGCTTAAACGCCTTGTTATGCTTAAGCTTCAATGGGTTACGTTTTACTAGAAACAAGATTAACTCGACTTTGATTTACAAACAAAAGCCAAAACGTAGAAACCGAAATGAATCATAGTTTTGATAATCAGGCTTCGGATTTTGGCAAATCTGGTTTGGAGTTTAAAAACCAAAAATGGATTTCTGATTGAGCCAACCGCCCTAACCTCGCACTTACCCGAAAATTGATTGAGGCAACTCTCTGAATTTCCAGCGTCAAAGAATGAGTGTCCGAAAAACAGCGCTCAAAAAAGCCAACTTGCCGACAAAACCAAACTAAAAATCCAAGGGAACAAAGAAAACCATAAACCACTGATTTTACGTGATTAAGCATAACGCCGCGTTAAGGGGTGCAGGCACGCAATACAAAAGCTACCGCACAGTGCCGTAACCACCGAACTCAACGCAAACTGAAAATGCCACGCGTGCCAAATCCCACTTTAACGCTTGTTTAATGCTTAAGCTTCAACGCCCACATTTTTACCAAAACAAGATTAACTCGACTAGGATCCGCTAACAAAAGGCAAAACCTAAAAAACCGAAATGACTCATAGTTTTGAAAATAAGACTTTGAAATTTGGCTACTAAAACTTAAAAACCTAAGTTCAAATTGCTGACTGAGCCAACTGCCCTAACGTCGCGCTTACCTGAGAATTGATTGAGGCAACTCTCTGAATTTTGAGCGCCAAAGAATAAGTGTCCCAAAACAGCGCCCGAAGAAGCCAGTTTGCCGACAAGCACAAAACCAATAAGCCAAGGGAGCAAAGAAAACCATAAACCACTGATTTTATTTGATTAAGCATAACGCCCAATTAAGGTGTGAAGCACGCTGCCACAGAACTCAATTTGACTACCGTAAACACTGAACTAAACCCAAACCAAAAATGCCAAGCGTGCTGAATCACTCTTAAATTGTTTGTTAT
>NZ_NPKW01000137.1:0-90283 GCF_002265885.1 Vibrio sp. 03_296 | reverse complement strand
GAGTAACGCATTAAATGAGTGACGCGAGAGCATGTGCACTTCGTCGATCAAGTAAACCTTGAAACGACCGCGTACGCTGGTTTAGTATTGGAACGTTGTCTAACTGTTCACGAGTGTCTTCAACTTTAGTACGCGATGCAGCGTCAATCTCCAGTAGATCAACGAAGCGCCCTTCTTCAATCTCTCGGCAAGTATCACACTGTCCACAAGGCGCAGAGGTGATGCCCGTTTCGCAGTTGAGGGCTTTGGCAAACAAGCGACCAATCGAGGTTTTACCCACACCTCGTGTGCCACTGAACAAGTAAGCATGGTGCAGACGATTGTGCTCAAGAGCATTTTCTAGGGCAGTCAGCACATGGCCTTGCCCCACCACTTCTTTAAATTGACGCGGACGCCATTTTCGCGCTAAAGCTAAATAACTCATTGACTTAATTAGTGTCCTTCGAATTCACAGATGCTGTAAACGTTAAGGCCAAGACCTTCCAAACGCTTGTCGCCACCAATTTCAGGTAGATTGATAACAAACGCTGCATGCTCAACCACACCGCCAAGCTGACGAATCAGTTTGGTTGTTGCTTCAATGGTGCCGCCTGTAGCAAGCAAGTCGTCAACCACTAAAACTTTGTCACCTTCAACGATCGCATCCGTATGGATTTCCAAGGTATCAACACCGTACTCAAGTTCGTATGATTGTGCGATGGTGTTGCGAGGCAGTTTACCCGGCTTACGCACAGGCACAAAACCCACACCTAATTGCAACGCAAGCGGTGCACCAAATAGGAAACCACGCGCTTCAGTACCCACCACTTTGGTGAACCCCATATCTTTGTACTTATCAACCAACAATTGAATGGTTGCCTGGTACGCCTGAGCGTCTTCTAAAAGGCTGGTCACATCGCGAAACAGGATACCTGGTTTTGGGTAATCTGGGATGCTTTTAATACTGGCTTGGATCTGTGCAATGGTGTTTGTAGTCATAATATCGATTTACTTAGATTGGCTCATCGCCCTCTCTTTTTGTCACGCTATTATGAGGGCTTAGAACAGTTGGTACTCATCGTTACAGGGCTGACGTCGAACATTCTCTGTAACGCTAAAAACAAAATGCCCACTCGAAGAGTGGGCTCACTTTTCTTCCCAATTCTAGTCAGTTTCCCGTCGCGCGGCAACCGAGTCGCTCACAGGGAGGCGGACAAAAATGCCAAGCAAAACGATTAAACCAAACATTAGTGCAATCTTTAGCCACATGAGTGGTGCAATCCAGATAGAAACAGAGAAGCTGAGCAGAATAAACAAGATAGCACGCTGTTTAACGCGACGCGTCACCGCTCGATTTTGTTGCCAATTGTTCAGTACCGGACCAAAGGTTTTGTGGTTGTGTAACCAATGATGAAATCGCGGGCTGGAACGTAAAAAACAGGCGCTCGCTAGCAGGATAAAAGGCGTGGTTGGGAGCAGAGGAAGGACAATGCCTGCAATACCAAGGCATAAACTGAGTCCACCAACTATATTGAGAAATAAACGTCGAATACGGATGGTGAACTCCCGATATTAATGCTTAGAAACCCGCGTAACCGTTTAGTACACGAATCCAGGTTAATGTCGCAGGTAAAGTTGGAATTAAAAGAACTGCGATAAAACCAAGAAAATAAAACAGATTATAGGGCTCTTTAAAATCTTTGTCTGCCATGATGCTTCTACTCTTGTGCTGATAACTTTCTTTACGTTTTCTACCCCAAAAGAGTTAACCAATGGTTAAGAAAATGGTTCATTATTGTTTTCGCCGCCAATATACCGCAAAGCCAGCGGTCTAAACACCGAGCAAAAGTAGGGGTAATTGATAAATTTGCGATTTTGTAGAAAGAAATCCAACACCCTCTAGAGAAAATAGAGGAATCAACAAACAAAAGAATGGAGAAATGGAAAGCCGCTCTATTGCCAAGTCACCCTCACGCGGACAAGAAAATCGCCGCTCATGGCGGCGATATTACGTGAAGTATCGTCAGCTCACTTTACTGCCTTTGATGATATTCAAACTGAAGCTAGCGGAGCCTAAACAGCCTAATGTCAGTTGACTGCCGCTACCAATATTAAGATCACGAGTGATGAAGTTTTTTAAACTGTTGTGACCTAGACGGTTTCCAGCAGGAATATGCTGATTGATGAACCCCGTTGACCACTGACTGTCTAGCCCCGCAGGTAAAATTTCAACACTTCCATCCACCAAATCTGCAATGCCAAATAGCGCATTAACAGGGCACGCACAATCCGAATAACGTATGCCCCGCTCTAGGATTTCGACAATATCCTTCAAATCCGCGCTAAAGCTTTTTAGATTGCGTAAGTAATCATCAAACAAAGCGCGTATCAACAAGGCAGTGGCGACACCTTGCTTCTCTACCGAAGCCGAATCGACGAGGTAAAACGCAAACTGGCCATTCATCAACCAACGGTAATCAAACACTAACGGCATCATATCGATCGATTGCAGCAACTTATAGGAAAACTTCCAATCGCCCTGCGATGTATCTTTTTCTGGCAGCAAAGCATGAAGTAAGTCTCTTGCCGAATTGGGGTTATCTTCCAAATAGTTTAAATGCCAGTGAAGCTCCTGCTCGTCGGGCAGCTCTCCGCCGCCATCGACTCGAAACCACTGGCTGGAAAAATCGCGTTGATCCGACATATGATTCATCGAATCTTCCAATGTGTTTTCAATCGCTTCCGCTAAGTGTTGATAATCTCCGATTGGTTTGGGTAAGAAATCTTTAATCCCAAAACGCAGCGCTTTGGCAACATCGGACATCTCTCCTGTTGCGGAAACCACGATCAAAGGCAAAGAGGGATACTCGAGACTGACCTCCTCGACAAATTCTATTCCGTCTAACACGGGCATGGACAAATCACATAATACGATATCAGGATCGCATTCACGTAACTGCTGAAGGGCTTGCAAACCGTTTTCTGACTCAACGACTTTATATCCCTGACTTTCGAGATAGGCACTGGTAATTCGGCGAAAGATCGGGTCATCATCAACCAGTTGTATTAACTTTGGTTGTACCGCTTCCCTTGCCGAGGTCATTGCCGTTTGACTGTGAGTCTTGTACATAGCTTCACCTCACACACTCAGTCAAAGTGGTTATCAATGTTATTATTTTTGTAGTTTACTTATCACAGACGGGCCACTTCCTGTGCTCTGCACCCACTCTGCTCTGTAATAAAACGTAGCTGTAAAAAGCCATATATACAAATATTCCACTTTATATCAGAGTTTGCTACTAGATGTATGCTGATCACAAATCGTGCGACCTGTTGACATGAAGCAAACTTTCATCGCAAAGTTAGCGCTAAATTAGGCCTATTTGGTAAATAGATGTGTCAGGAAATATGAAATTAGACGATCTCAACCTGTTCAGACTCGTTGTTGAAAATGGGAGCTACACCGCAACTTCACGTAAGACCATGATCCCCGTGGCGACCATCACCCGACGCATACAAGCTTTGGAAGATGCGGTTAACTTACGCCTTCTCAATCGCCATGCACGTAAATTATCACTGACAGAAGCGGGAGAGCGCTTTTTCCATGAATGCTCCCCTTTACTGCAAAGACTCACAAACACAGCCGAAGAAATTACCGATGAATGTCGTGGTGCGTCAGGCAAAATCAAGATTTCAACGCCCTACAATCTCACCAAGCGCATGATGATGCCAATGTTGAACGGTTTTATGAGCCAGTATCCAGAAATCAACATTGAACTCACCACAGAAAGTAATGCGGATCAACTTGACCCAACTGAATGGGACGTCATTTTCCGCGTAGGACCACAAAGAGATTCAAGCCTTATCGCGCGTAAAATTGGTTCAGTGAAAGACATTTTGGTCGCAAGTCCTGAGTACGTAAACGCTCACCCAATGCCAACTCATGCTGAAGATCTGCACGACCACTTCCTGCTCAAAGGCCACCCGCTGTTAAAGTGGACATTAATCAACAGCAAAGGCGAAACCGTGGTTAACGTTGATCGTGGTCGCTTCCAAGCCAATGCACTGAATGTGGTACGTAGCGCGTGTTCAGAAGGGCTAGGCATCACTCTCATGCCAGATGTGATGATAAAAGAGTACATCGCCGATGGCAGCCTAGTACGTATTCTGCCTGACTGGAGCGCAAACCCGCGCGATATTTACATGCTCTACAATCACAAAGATCACTTACCTGAAAAAGTGCGTTTGTTTATCGACTACGTGATTGCCTATAACATCCACTAACAGTTTAGCGTGTAACCATAGAGGTTATTTCGAGCACAAAAAAACCAGAGCAGAAACGCTCTGGTTTTTATTTGTCTTATCTTAACCCTGAACTCCGGTGTCGATTACGCACCTTCGTTATGCAATTCTAGGTTAGCCAGATCTTGTTGAATCTCACGCTGAACCTTTGCATCATCGTTACGCATCGAATCAAGGAAATCGAGGTATTGCTGATCAATATCACCCGTCACGTATTCGCCGTTAAACACCGAAGTATCAAACTTAGTAATATCAAGGTTACCTAAGCCCACCGCATCCACTAAATCTTCCAGTTTTTGGAAAATCAGAGCATCGGCACCAATCAGCTTACAGATCGTCTCGTTATCTCGTCCATGCGCAATAAGCTCAGTCGCGCTTGGCATATCAATGCCGTAAACATTCGGGAAACGCACCTCTGGTGCAGCAGAGACAATAAACACTTTCTTCGCACCCGAGTCTCTCGCCATCTCGATAATTTGCTCAGAAGTGGTGCCGCGTACAATCGAATCGTCTACCAACAGTACATTCTTATCTTTGAATTCAGAGCGAATGGCATTGAGCTTGCGACGTACCGATTTTTTACGCAATTGCTGGCCCGGCATGATAAAAGTACGGCCGACATAGCGGTTTTTAACAAACCCTTGGCGGTACGGCTTATCAATCGCTTGAGCAATTTGCAGTGCGATATCACAAGAGGTCTCTGGAATGGGAATGACAACGTCAATATCAAGATCGGCGTACTCTTCTTTAATACGCTCTCCCAGCTTTTTACCCATTTCGACGCGTGCACTGTAAACCGAGATCTTATCGATAAACGAATCAGGACGAGCAAAGTAAACGAACTCAAAAATGCACGGGTTGAGTTTTGGATTGTCAGCGCACTGCTTGGTAAAGAGTTCACCGTCAAAAGTCGCGTAAATCGCTTCACCTGGTGCGACGTCACGCACAAAATCAAAGCCAACTGCATCCAGCGCTACTGATTCTGACGCCACCATGTATTCCGTTTGTCCGTTCTCTTCACGCTTACCTAAGCAAAGTGGACGAATACCATGTGGGTCACGAAAGGCAATCATACCGTGACCGATGATCATCGCTGTAACGGCGTAAGCACCACGAATAGTACGATGAACATTGGCGATAGCTCGGAAAACATCATCAGCAGTGACGTTGCCTTTTACTGTATCAATTTCGTGAGCAAGCACGTTGAGAAGAACTTCGGAGTCTGAGGTGGTATTCACATGGCGGCGATCTTTTTCGAACAGTTTCTGACGAACTTCATGCGCGTTAGTCAAGTTGCCGTTGTGCGCTAAGCTAATGCCAAATGGCGAGTTAACGTAAAAAGGCTGCGCTTCGGAAGCGCTGGAACTACCCGCCGTTGGATAGCGTACATGACCAATGCCGACGTTTCCTTGAAGACGTTGCATGTGTTTTGCTTCAAACACATCTTTGACCAGACCGTTTGCTTTACGCAGACGAAAACGATTGCTTTCTATGGTGCAAATACCAGCGGCATCTTGGCCACGATGCTGTAACACTGTTAACGCGTCATAAATTGACTGGTTTACAGGGGTTGTGCCCACGATTCCAACAATACCACACATGTCCTAATCCTCGATTTGCGACAGTAGCTGGCACTGCTAGAGAGTGCCAGACAAAAAACTCGATGTTGCTTGTAAATGCTCGAAGAATGGGGCAATGATTCGACTGAACTCGGGGACCAGTTGCGAACTCTTCCACCACTCCGAACTTGGGAATGCCGTAAAAGCATCCATAAAAAACAGCACCGCAGAGACAATTAACACCCCACGTAGACCGCCAAACACCACACCCAAAATTCGGTCTGTGCCTGAAAGCCCTGTTTTTTGTACTAGTTGAGCAATGACATAATTGACCACTGCACCAACTACCAAGGTCGCGACAAACAATGCCGCGATTGCGGCTCCGTTTCGAAACATGTCGTCTTCGATATTGGTGAAATACACCGCGAGTTTGGTGTAATAGTTACTGGAGATAAAAAACGCTCCAAACCAAATCACCAATGACAATGCTTCTTTCGCAAAACCGCGAACTAAACTGATCAGAGCTGAAAATCCGATCACACCTAAAATGACAAAATCTAACCAATTCATGTTTTCTTCATCTTAAGTTGGCGCGCATTTTAACAGAAAAAATGCTGACGCAAACGTTTTCTTATGGGTTTAGTGGTTTAAATTTGAGCAATTGACCTTTGGAACCGGTAATTTTTTCCAATTCCACGACTTGTCTTTCAAGTTTACTTTTTGACACATCAGGACCAATTACAACTCGAGTAAATCCATTTTCTTTGATGGTATGCGCTTGATAACCGCGTTTCTGCAAATCCTTCGCCATGTTCTGCGCATTCTCTTCATTACGCAGTGCCATTAACTGAATGATCCATGCTGAATCTTCGTAGTTATTCTTGTCTGCGACCTCGTTGATTTTGACTTCAACAGATTTCGGTTTTGTTTGGCTTTGTCGCGTTTCACTTGGCGTTGACGCAGACTGCCCCACCGTCGCGACCACAGGAGACTCTGGTAGCTTGATGTCGTCTTCTACGGGCTCAAGAATTTCGAAACTCTCCACTTCATTGCTCAATTCCGGTTTGATCGGAATGGTGGCAAACTCTTCTTTATAGTGAAGCTTCTGGCCATCGAGGACATCAGGAAGCACTATCACGCCGATAGCGACCAAGATAATGGTCCCCACCAGACGGCTTTGGAACTTACTTGCCATTTAATTACCTTTGTTTTGTTGCCAATGCTCCAACACTTCACCCACGGTGTGGAAAGAGCCAACCACTAACACTATCTCATCAGATTGTGCTTGTGACAGTGCTTGGTCAAAAGCGTGTGCTGGATCGGTATAACTTTGTGTGCCTTGCGGCAAATATTGAATCAATTCTTCGGCTGTCGCGGCTCTTGGTCCTGTCAGCGAGGCAGGGTACCAATGGCGAGTAACGGGCGCTAAAACTTCTAGCGTCGATTTGATGTCTTTATCCTTCAACATGCCAATCACCGCATGGATGGTTTTACCATGGTAGCGAGACTGAAACTGAGTCACTAAATACTCCGCGGAATGAGGATTATGCGCCACATCCAAAAGAACTAACGGCGCTGTCTGCAACACCTGCATTCGACCCGCTAACTTCGCATTTTTTAGTCCGTTGACGATGTTGATATCGCTCAGTTCAAGATCGGAGGCACCTAGCGCCATTATCGCAGTTGCGGCATTTGGCAAAGGCAAGCCTGGGAGAGGCAAATCTTCCAATGCGAAAGCACCATGCTGCCAGCGCCAACCTTCGCCCGAAAGCTGATAGTCAAACTGAATACCGACTTGGTAAAGCTCTGCGCCGATATCGTCTGCATGTGCAGCAACCGTTGACGGAGGCGTTGGCTGGCCACAAATAGCTGGCTTACCACTACGATAAATGCCCGCTTTCTCAAAGCCGATAACGTTAATGTCATCTCCAAGCCAGTCTACGTGATCCAGTGCCAAGCTAGTGATCACTGAGACATCGTGATCCACCACGTTGGTGGCATCCAATCGCCCACCTAGGCCAACTTCCAATAGAACCACATCGACCTTTTCCGTTTGAAACAAGCGTAATGCCGCCAGCGTCCCATACTCAAACAAGCTTAAGCTGATATCACCGCGTTGTTGCTCAATGAAATCAAACGCTTCACAGTGCTTTTCATCCGCAAGATCTTGACCGTTAATGCGGACTCGCTCGTTATATCGAATTAAGTGTGGCGAACTGTACACGCCAACGGAATATCCAGCATCGAGTAAGATCGCTTCCATTAACGCACATGTTGAACCCTTGCCGTTCGTGCCAGCAACAGTGATCACAGTGGGTGCAGGTTTGGTGAGGTTTGCTTTGAGAGCAACAGCTTGAACTCGGTCTAGGCCAAGATCAATGGCAGAAGTGTGTATATTGGCTAAATAATCAAGCCACACCGCCATAGGGGATGTGGCTTGTGGAATAGAGTTTTGTTTCATCTAACGATAACCATCAAAGACTTGGTTGTTTGTTAGAGGCTACTTTACCCTTTTTCGTTCGCTTCTGGTACAGAATATGCCGCTTCATTTGGTGAATCGTTCACAGAAACAACGAGAGGCGACTTGTGATTGGTCAGCTTGGCGATCAAACCACCAACGCGCTGACGCATTTCACGGCGATCAACGATCATATCGATGGCACCGTGCTCAAGTAGGAACTCACTGCGCTGGAAGCCTTCAGGCAGATCTTCACGTACGGTTTGCTCGATAACGCGACGACCAGCAAAACCGATCAGCGCTTTCGGCTCACCGATATTAATGTCACCAAGCATCGCCAAACTCGCTGAAACCCCACCCATGGTTGGGTCGGTCATCACAGAGATAAACGGCAGACCTTTCGCAGATAGACGCTCTAACGCCGCACTGGTTTTCGCCATTTGCATGAGAGACATCAAAGCTTCTTGCATGCGCGCACCACCACTTGCAGAGAAACAAACGAGTGCACAATTGTTTTCCATTGCCGCTTCAACAGCACGTACGAAACGCGCGCCGACAACAGAACCCATTGAACCACCCATAAATGAGAATTCAAACGCACAAGCCACAATAGGCATGCCTAGCAATTCACCTTTCATCGCAACAAGGGCGTCTTTCTCACCGCTGCTCTTCTGCGCTGCTGCGATACGCTCTTTATAACGCTTAGAGTCTTTAAACTTCAGTTTATCTTGCGGTTCAAGTTCACCACCTAGCTCTACGCGATTGCCTTCGTCCAAAAATGTTTCTAGACGACGACGCGCTTTCATGCGCATGTGGTGATTACACTTAGGACACACTTCAAGGTTACGCTCAAGCTCCGCGTGATACAGAACTTGCTCACATGAAGTACATTTCGTCCACACACCCTCAGGGATAGACGCTTTACGTGAGCTTACGATGTTGCTTTTTTCTAAAATCTTTTCAAGCCAACTCATGGAAGACCTTTTCTCTCTACGCTTCCGCTCCATAGCGAAAGACAAAAATTCGAATTTACGCGTGTGGATTAAACCACATATAACGACAACTGTAGATAAAAAACTGGTTGTACCTATTTTTTCAGTCAAAGTCGCACGCTAAGTTACTCATTTTTTTGAATCTGAATCTCTCGATTAGTTCAAATTATCGGGCAAAAACAACGGGCCGATCGACTCGCGAGGTAAATCGAACTCTTCAGGGTAGTCCACATCAACGAGATACAAACCTTCGGCTTTGGCCGTCGGACCGGCGAGCTTACGATCTTTCGCTTCGAGCAACCATTTGATCCACTCTGGATCTTGCTCCCCACGACCAACCATAATTAAACTGCCCGTAATGTTGCGTACCATGTGGTGCACAAAGGCATTGGCTTTGATGTCGATCACCACATAGTGGCCGTGACGTGTCACATTCAAATGCATCATGTTACGAAACGGGCTTAATGATTGGCATTGAACTGCGCGGAACGAAGTAAAGTCGTTCTCCCCCAACAAATATTGCCCCGCCTCATGCATTTTTTTCTCATCAAGGTCGCCATGATAATGGCTTACCCCTGAGCCCAGAATACCAGGACGCAATGCATGGTTAAAAATGATATAGCGATAGCGGCGTGCGGTTGCTGAAAAACGCGCATGGAACTCATCTGGTACTTCTTTCGCCCAACGTACTGCGATATCTTTGGGTAAGTTCGCATTGGCCCCCATGGTCCAAGCAACCATTTTACGCTCAACATTGGTATCGAAGTGAACCACTTGCCCAGTACCGTGAACCCCTGCATCGGTGCGACCTGCACATTGTACTTCTACTGGATGGTTCGCCACTTTCGATAACGCCTTCTCCAGCTTTTCTTGAACACTGTCGACTTCACGTTGACGCTGCCAACCGAAATAGTCAGTGCCATTGTATTCGATGCCTAATGCAATTCTCATGATAACCTTCGATTTGAATTTGGGGCGGGAAGTATAAACGGTTGTGGCTTGAATTTCTAATCCTCAAACCTCGAGCGATAAAACAAGGGGCAGCGAAAGCTGCCCCTGTGACTTAAGAATGAAATTAACGACCGTTAATCATATCAATGAGATTTTTCGCTTCACGACGAACCACATCATCACCATAAACAATCGCTTCTTCGAGCAGTTTGATTGCCCCTTCCGCATCGTTCATTTCGATGTAAATCTTCGCCAAATCAAGCTTACCCGCCGCTTCTGCGTTTTCATCCACATCCACGTTGCTAATATCCCCAATCACATCAGGAAATTCATCGAGACCGACATCCAGTTTGAGATCTTCCTCTTCGAACTCCACTTCATCACCATCCACTTGAGCCATGAGCTCGTCAATCGTCATGTATTGGTTTTTCTTCGGATCAAAGTCGTCTTGTTCGGCCCAGTTTTCCTCATCGATATTGGGTTGTCTGAGGGCTTCTTCTGAGCTCCAGATTTCACGCTCGTCAGCTGGTACATCACTTGTTACTTCCGCTGATGGGTTATCCGGTAGTTTAAAGCCATTCCAGTCATCGCCGCCGACTTCCAACATCGCTTCAATGTCCATACCAGCACTGGCAGCCATTTCATCATCGGGCGATTCTGGGAAGAAGTTATCATCCAAAGCCTCTTCCGAAAGCAGATCCGCCATCGCTGCTTCATCAAATTCAGAATGAAGTACCTCTTCTTCTGCGATATTGAAGCCCGCTTCCTGAGCAAAAACATCAAATAGGGCATCTTGTTCTTCATAAGAAGAAGGATTGATATGCGGTTTTTTAACCGTATTTAACTCACCACTCTCTTCTATCGATGGTAATTCTAAAGAGTCAAAATGATAATCCTGCTCTTCTGGCTCGGAGGTAATTGGCGCTTCGTCGAGCTCCTCTGCAACCGAAACAATGGCATCTTCTTCGCCAAATTCTGGCAGTTCGATATCATCAATTTCAAAGTCATCTGATTCTGCTTCAGGCTCAGCGTCAGGTTCGATATTTGGCTCACTGGCAACCGCTTCTGCCGCCTCATCTTCGCCAAACTCAGGCAGCTCTAGTTCGTCAAGGTCGAACGCATCGTCCGTTGTTTCGGCTTGAGCTTGCTCTTCTGCACTTTCTGCGTTGTCAGTTGCCGCTTTGCTTGGCTCAAGAACTTCATCTAACGCGGATTCTTCACTTGTGATTTCGGATTCAACGGCTAGCTCTTCCGTTGCAAACGCGTCCTCTTCCACAACCGGAGCATCGTAAGAAGGCTCATCTGCCATCGCGGCCAGTGCTTCGTCTTCGCCAAACTCAGGCAGCTCTAGTTCGTCAAAGTCGAACGCATCGTCCGTTGTTTCGACTTGAGCTTGCTCTTCTGCACTTTCTGCGTTGTCTGTTGCTGCTTTGCTTGGCTCAAGCACGTCATCTAACGCGGACTCGTCACTTGTGATTTCGGATTCAACGACTGGCTCTTCTGTTGCAAACGCTTCCTCTTCCACAACCGGAGCATCGTAAGAAGGCTCATCTGCCATCGCGGCCAGTGCTTCGTCTTCGCCAAACTCAGGCAGCTCTAGCTCGTCAACGTCGAACGCATCGTCCGTTGTTTCGGCTTGAACTTGCTCTTCTGCACTTTTTGCGTTGTCAGTTGCCGCTTCGCTTGGCTCAAGCACGTCATCTAACGCGGGCTCGTCACTTGTGATTTCGGATTCAACGACTGGATCTTCAGCTGCAAACGCGTCCTCTTCCACAACCGGAGCATCGTAAGAAGGCTCGTCTGCCATCGCGGCCAGTGCTTCGTCTTCGCCAAACTCTGGCAGTTCTAGCTCGTCAACGTCGAACCCATCGTCCGTTGTTTCGGCTTGAACTTGCTCTTCTGCACTTTTTGCGTTGTCAGTTGCCGCTTCGCTTGGCTCAAGCACGTCATCTAGCGTGGACTCGTCACTTGTGGTTTCGGATTCAACGGCTGGCTCTTCAGCTGCAAACGCGTCCTCTTCCACCACCGGAGCATCGTAAGAAGGCTCGTCTGCCATCGCGGCCAGTGCTTCGTCTTCGCCAAACTCTGGCAGTTCTAGCTCGTCAAAGTCAACCTCATCAGCAAGGTCGATTTCACCCTCTTCAACAGGCTCATCTAATTCAAAGTCTGCGAGTGATGGTTCATCTGCCATTGCAGACAGTGCGTCTTCTTCACCGAATTCTGGTAGTTCACTCTCATCAAACTCAATGTCGTCGAGATCGGTCACCGCGCTTTCAGCTTGCTCTAGTAACTCAGTTTCGTCGATTGGTGGCGTCGCCAAATCCGACTCAGACAATTCGACCTCAGAAAGCATCGGCTCCTCTTCAAGAGATGCTAACGCTTCTTCTTCGCCAAACTCAGGGAAATCAAGTTCGTCAAGATCAATGTCTTCAAGCTCACTCTCAAGAGAAGGTTCTGCAAAACCAGGCTCATCGGCTAGCACAGACAACTCGTCATCTTCGCCAAATTCGGTGAGCGCTAACTCATCCAAGCCGATCGCATCTTCACCGAGAACCGCATTGGCTTCTTGTACTGACTCATCAGCTAAGGCTTCCAAAGCATCGTCTTCATCGAACTCCAACAGTTCTAAGTCATCAAGACTGTCGTCCTGTTCCGCCGTCGATTCAGCCTCTGCCAATCCTGCTAGCGATTCTTCTTGTTGTGTTTGTGGCAGTTCGCTGTCGGTTGCTAGACCATCAAAAAGAGTCTCTGCCTCTGCCCAATCTTCTTCAATAGGAGTGCCAAACTCATTTGGCACTGCATTTGGTGTCGGTGTTTCAAGAACGGGCTCTTCTAAAGGCATCTCCGCAGAAGGAGCCTCGAGTGCTTGAGCATCCTCAATATCCTGTGCCAACAGCGCTTCTGCGTCAGTTGAAACAGGCTCTGCGATGTCATCAACAAGATCCACAAGCTCATCGTCTTGAGCTGGTGTGTCATCGAGCTCTGAAAGCATGGTGTCATCAGGATGCTCATCTAACGCTTCTTCAGTGACCTCTGTAGCCAAAGGAGTCGATGCTAAGTGCTCATCTGAATCGACCTCATGCTGCTCTAAGTCAATGTGTGGTGATTCAACTTCATCAATCGCACTTTGTAGCCAGTCTTCTTCCTGCGGCTCTAGTGATTCCTCAACATCAAGCTCAGGTGTCGTTGTCGCTATCTCATGGTCGGAAAGCAGTTCTTGCTCTGCGCTTTCCGTCTGCGTTGTAGACTCATACTCATCAATTGAATCAAGTGGGCTTTCTACCTCATCAATGGCGGCTTGCAACCAATCATCATCTTGGTCATCTTGATCATCGATGTCATCGGCATCACCACTTTCCCCCTCTTCCAATGGCAGATCGGCAAGCGGGTCTGAAGGTAAGACAGGCTCAGACGGAGCCGCTTCTTCAAGCAGTGCTTCTGATGAATCATCAAGCGACTCTTGCAAGGGCTGAGGATCAGTATCCAGTTCCGCTTCAGCGGCGCTGCCTTCTTCAATATCCTCTGGGAATGCATCTAGCAGTGGATCAAGCGTCGGCGCAACGTTAGCCAAATCTTCAACAAAATGGCTACTATTGAATTCTGTTGGTTCAAATTCATCGCCGGCCATTGGGCTATCGATGGCCTCTACAAGTTCTTCGACCTCTGCAGCCGGTTCATCTTGCTTAGGCGACGCTTCCTCGAGAGGGAGAACGTCATCCAATAGATCATCAATGGCAGTGTTGTCTACCAAGTCACCTTCTGCATTCCCCTCTTCAATCGCAGGTTCAGAAACGGACAGTTCAACAAAATCTTCTGATGAATCTAATGCCGCATCCAGCTCTGCTGCAAAATCGAACGGCTCTGCGGTATCGTCCTCTTGAGCTTTGTCGCTCTCATCTAAGCCAATCAGTTCGTCAAAGAGATCGCTTTCCTCTGCCGTTACCAGCTCTTCTTCTGGCCATTCCAGCGACTCATCACTCTCTGGCGCACTTTCAAGTAACTCATCGAGCAAATCGGTGCTGTTTTCATCCAGCTCAGGCACAACTTCATCTTGACCAAAGGCCGCGAGCTCCTCTAACTCACTGAGTGGATCAAAGTCATCAAGTGATTCTTCTTCATCCGCTTCGAGTAGCTCATCAAGCAGCTCGGTGTCTGTTGGCGATACCTCAATCTCATCGTCACTTAGACCCGCCAGAGCTTCGAGCTCATCAAGAGGATCGAGGCTCACTTCATCATCTGAAGCCTGTTCCAGCATCTCATCTAACAATGAGGTGGATAAGTCGTCTTGCGTGTCGTCAGCGCCAGACTCCAATAGCGACTCTAATTCGTCTAGGCTGCTTTGCGTGTCCAGTTCTGATTCATCAATGACTGGCTCATCAAACTGAGCCAGCAGCTGATCAATATCTTCATCTGACGCCATCGTTCCAGACATTGCATCAGACATCTGTTTGTTTTCAGTTGGTGCAGCCGCGCTATCTTCATCTAAACCTAAATCAAATTCGTCGGCTTCATCATCGTCACCCAAGTTGGAGAACAGATCATCAAGCATTGACTGGTCAAGGGCTGAATCACCTAGGTCTTCCGTCGGTTCATCGGACGCCAGCAACTCCGCTAAGTCATCTTCTGACATGCCGACGTTTTCACCAGAAAGGTCAAAGTCACTCTCTTCGTCGTCAGTGATTTCCAGCTCTGGACTGACTTCATCCAGCGCACGCTCCATCTCTTCAAGACCAAGCGCTTTGTCAGAACCTTTAACACTGATGCCGTTGTTTGATGAGTCAAAGTCGTCGAAGTCAGTATCCAGATCGCCGTCATCACCGATGCTAGCAAATGGATCTTCACCATCTTCGCCTTCAAGATTGAAATCGAGATCACTGTCGTCAAGATCACCAAAGACGTCGTTTTCGTCTTCTCCCATAGAGTCATCAAACAGCAACTCGCTATTGTCATCGCTGTCGCTGAAGAGGTCATCATCGAGGGTGAGATCATCGGTCAGATCGTCCAGATCCGAATCTGACATTGGCGGTGGTGTTAATGGCGCTTCAGTTTGTGTTTCACTTGCGCTTGGTTCCGCTTCTTTGCGGCGCCCTAGCAACATCACAATCAAAAGGCCGATCAATGCCCCAGGAATCAGGGCAGCGGCAGCCACCATCCAGCCATTTGATAAGAACTGATCAAACGCCGACGGTTGCATGCGTTGCTGTTCTTCAAGCTTCGCCTTTTCTTCCGCGAGTAACTTCTCGACTTCAGAACGAATACGGTTTTCATCACCCAGCTCGGTTTTCAATCCATCCACTTCGGACTGAACTTCCGCCAACATCAAACGCAAATTGTGGTTCTTTTCTTCCAGTGCGGTTAATTCGCTTTCGGACATCTCGAGCTGTTTCTCAAGCGTTTTCACTTGAGGAACCTCTGGTGCCTTCACTGGCGTGGTGTCGACTGGGGGCTCCACCTTCACCGTTTCGCTCACTGCTTGGACTGGTGTCGCTGGCGTCACTTTGACTGGGCGAGTAACTGGCGTTGGCGCAATAGGACGAGGAGTCGCATTGAGCTTATCCTGATGTGCTTTCATCACCGTGACCGCTTGCTCGGTTGAGGCGCTGCGCACTTGTGCGAGCGACGGTACACGTAAGGTACTACCTGGCACTAAGCTGTGAATATTTTGGTTTTCAAACGCCTGCGGGTTTAATCGGTAAATGGCTAAGAGAGTTTGTTGTACCGAGACGTTATTTGCGGGGCGTAATTTACTGGCGATTGACCACAAGGTTTCGTTTGCACTTGTTGGGCCATAGAAACGAGAGGGTTCGTCGGAAACAGGCAGTGGCGAGTTGGCACGCTCAACTTGTTCTGAAAAACTTGGCGATGATTGCACTTCACCAGTAGGACCGACTAATCGAATGCCGTCCGCTTGTGAAACTGATGTCGGTAGCGCAGTCATTAGCAGTAAAGGGGCTAACAGGCGCTTAAAAATTTGACGCATAGAAGGCTCAGCTCTGTGCTTAGTTATAATTTAAATCATGATCTGTTAAATATATCGGATAACCACGGCAAAACTATAGGAATTAAGCCAAAAAATGTGGGTCTGACATGATATTCGTACTAATCTCACACAATTGCTCTTCAATCGAACAAAAAAGCCTCGCACATGGCGAGGCTTTGAGTTTAAACGCTTTGACTAATTCTCTTGCGATTAGTAGTAGTCGCGAATCAACACTTCTGCGATTTGAACAGCATTGGTTGCGGCACCTTTACGCACGTTATCCGCCACGACCCACAAGTTCACGCCACTATGATGGCTGATGTCGTTACGAATGCGACCTACCATCACATGGTTTTTGCCACCCGCATCGCGAACTTGGGTTGGGAAGTCTTCGCCATGGAACACTTCAACGCCCTCGGTTTCTTCCAGCAGGCGAACCACTTCTTCTGCATCAATCGGTGAACCCGTTTCGATATGAACCGCTTCAGCGTGACCATAGAAAACCGGTACACGCACGCACGTAGGGTTAACGGTAATCGACGCATCATTAAAGATTTTCTGCGTTTCCCACACCATTTTCATCTCTTCTTTGGTGTAGCCGTTATCCATAAATTTGTCGATTTGTGGAATACAGTTAAATGCAATTTGCTGAGCAAACTGTTTGTTTTCCGCCGGAATGCCGTTTAAGAGTTTCGCGGTTTGTCCCGCTAGCTCATCAATACCTGCTTTGCCCGCACCAGACACCGACTGATAAGTACAAACGTTAATGCGCTCAATACCCACGGCATCGTAAATTGGTTTTAGTGCCACCAGCATCTGGATGGTTGAACAGTTAGGATTGGCAATGATGTTGCGGTTACGGAATTCAGCAATGGCTTCTGGGTTAACCTCTGGAACCACCAATGGAATATCGTACTCATAACGGAAATGTGATGTGTTGTCGATCACGACCACGCCTGTCTCTGCTGCGATAGGCGCCCATTTCGCAGAAAGATCACCGCCAGCAGAGAACAGACCGATGTGCGCGTGCGACCAGTCAAACTCTTCGACATTTTGCACGTAAATTGTTTTACCGTTGAAACGGTAAGTCTTACCTTCACTGCGCTCACTGGCTAGCAAGTACAACTCACCGACAGGAAATTTGCGCTCTTGAAGCACTTCAAGAATGGTTTCACCGACCGCTCCGGTCGCCCCTAAAATGGCAACATTGTATTGTTGGCTCATTGACTTACCTCAACTTGAAAACCTAGTTTTGCTAGTGGTTTTAGACGACATTGCGCGCTTCCCACTAGCGTGACTGCACTGTATTCACGACGATCCCAATACTCTTTGCGCATTAGGTCAAATGCACCTGGCGCACCGATTTCACGTCGGAATTGTGCGTCATCTCTACGCACATCGTAGACCAATTGCGTCAGGGTATGGAGCGTTGCTTCATCCCACTTGCGATCCAGTACCACTTTTGGCACGGGCGCAGTTGGCAAGAGGTCGCTGGCATGCGCACGAAGTTCATTACCGATAAACTCACAATAACTATTGAAGATCATTGTGGTTCCGCGAGCTTTCCCCTCAAGACCGTAACCAGCTACGTGAGGGGTGGCGAATGCTAACAGAGGCAGTAGCTCCATATCAACCTCTGGCTCAAATTCAAACACATCAAGTGCCGCCGTAAAGCCGTCAGCTTGTTGCAGACGTCGCTTAAGCGCTTGATTATCGACCACAGGACCACGAGCAGCGTTAATCAAAATTTGATCCGCACGCAATGAGTTTAGAATGTCTTCGTTGATCAGGTGATGTGTCGGATATTGACCGTCGCGTGTGATTGGCGTGTGTAAGGTGATAACATCCGCTTCTTGCAACAAACGATCAAGCGAGGTGAACTCACGCTCGTCCCCTTCTTCTTGCTTAAAAGGGTCATTGATCAGCACTTTAATACCGATGCCTTCCAAACATTGCTGTAAGTAACTGCCAACTTGCCCAGCACCAATAATGCCAACGGTTTGTTCAAAAACCGAAAAACCTTGCTGCTGCGCCAGTACCATCATGACACTAAAGACATACTCAGCGACACCCACTTTGTTGCAACCTGGAGCCGCAGTAAAGTAAATGCCCTTTTCTTTCAATAGCGCTTGGTCAACATGATCCATACCCGCTGTCGCGGTACCAACAAACTTCAGTTTGTTGGCTTTGCTGATCAATTCAGCGTTCACTTTCGTCACTGAACGAATCATCAGTGCATCAATATCCACCAAGTCGTCAGCCTTCAAACTGCGGCCTGGCTTCAAAATCACTTCACCAAGCTGGCTAAATAGCGTCTCGGCGTAAGGCATGTTTTCATCAACAAGAATTTTCATTGCGGCAAATCCCAGATCCATATTGGAAAGTTGCAGTGATTGTGCCCTTTTTCATAAAAATCTCAACACATTCACCGACAAACAAAAAGAAAAAACCCGGTACAAGACCGGGTAAAATTCCAGAACAAAAGGATCCCGTCCCGCTCTCCATGGGACAGAGTCTGCGTCTGTTCGATCAGTGGTACTGATCAAGCTCTGGAAACTGGTGACCGTGCTGCGATGCAACACGCTGAGCTTTGCCATTAACCTTGGTATTTTTTAATCACCAAAGTTGCATTGGTACCACCGAAACCAAAGCTGTTCGACATCACTGTATTCAATTCTGCTTCACGCATTTCAGTCACAATATCAAGGCCTTCAGCCGCAGCGTCTAGGTTTTCGATATTGATGCTTGGCGCAATAAAGTTGTGGTGTAGCATCAGCGTTGAGTAAATTGCTTCGTGAACACCAGCTGCACCCAATGCGTGACCTGTCATCGCTTTGGTTGCTGAAATGGCCGGGCTGTTACCCGCGAAGACTTCTTGAATCGCACCCAATTCTTTCACATCGCCTACTGGCGTTGAAGTACCATGCGTGTTGATGTAGTCGATTTTCTCTACGTCTTGCATCGCCATCTTCATACAACGCACAGCGCCTTCACCTGATGGTGCCACCATGTCGTAGCCATCCGATGTCGCACCATAGCCGACGATCTCACCGTAGATTTTCGCGCCACGCGCTAAAGCGTGCTCAAGCTCTTCGATCACCAGCATGCCGCCGCCGCCAGAGATAACAAAACCATCACGGTCTGCATCGTAAGTACGAGACGCTTTTTCTGGCGTCTCATTGTATTTGGTTGATAGTGCGCCCATCGCATCGAACATCATGGTTAATGTCCAATCGAGCTCTTCACCACCACCGGCAAACACGATATCTTGTTTGCCAAGTTGAATAAGTTCCGCTGCGTGACCAATACAGTGTGCTGAAGTCGCACACGCTGAACTCATGGTGTAGTTCACACCGCGAATTTTAAATGGTGTTGCCAAACACGCAGAAACGGTTGATGACATGGTACGAGGCACCATGTAAGGACCGATACGCTTCACGCCTTTTTCACGCAGCGTGTCGACTGCCGCCGCTTGGTTTAGTGATGACGCACCACCAGAACCCGCAACGATACCTGTACGGTCGTTTGAAACTTGATCTTCTGTCAGGCCCGCATCCGCGATTGCCTGTTCCATCGATAGGTATGCATACGCAGCCGCATCGCCCATAAAGCGCATTTGTTTGCGATCGATATGATCGGCAGGAGTAATTTTCAGATCGCCCCACACCTGAGAACGCAGGCCTTTCTCTTTGAATTGCTCAGACGAAGTGATACCTGATTTACCTGCTTTTAGAGAAGCAAGCACTTCTTCGACGTTGTTACCGATACTTGAAACAATACCCATACCGGTGATTACGACTCGTTTCATGTGACATTCCTATAATTCAAAATCCGCTAGATAATAACTAAGAAGCATAACAAAAGTGGTCAGCTTTCCCAGAAATTCGTACAATCGCTCTATTCTAACCGCGCTACATCACAGATTTACATCCTACTATGACATCCATTACCCATGCAGAACTCGGCTGGAATGAAGTCGGCACACCGGTTTCTGACCAATTTGATGACGTTTACTTCTCCAATGTGAACGGCCTAGAAGAAACGCGCTATGTGTTTCTTAAACAAAATCTTATTCCTGAAAGATGGCAAGAATTTGACCGCCGTCGTTTTGTGATTGGCGAAACGGGTTTTGGCACAGGATTGAATTTCCTCGCGGTTTGGCAGGCGTTCAATGACTTTCGCCGTGCAAACCCTGATGCAGCACTCAAAGAGTTACATTTTGTCAGCTTTGAAAAGTTTCCCCTTAGCAAACAAGATTTGATCAAAGCGCATCAAGCTTGGCCTGAGTTGGCGGAACTCGCGGAAAAACTTCATCGTCATTATCCACCTGCCGTCCCAGAATGTCATCGCATTGTGCTGGACAATGGCGCCGTCACGCTTGATCTGTGGCTTGGCGATATTAAAGACTGCCTACCCTCGGTGCCTTACGGTGAAGAAGGCATTATCGATACTTGGTTCCTCGATGGGTTTGCCCCAAGTAAAAATCCGGAAATGTGGAATCAGGATCTTTTCAATGGTATGGCGAAACTGGCGAGAGCTGAGTGTCGTGTGGCGACGTTTACCTCTGCGGGTTTTGTAAGACGAGGCTTGATTGAAGCGGGCTTTGCCATGAAAAAAGTCAAAGGCTTTGGCACCAAGCGAGAAATGATCGCAGGCTGCATGGAAACAAGACAACAACAAAGTCGCCACGCGCCATACTTCAATCGCACCTCTGCATCTCATCTCGACTCTATTGCCATCATTGGCGGAGGGATTGCTAGCGCAGCCCTCGCAAAAGCCTTGGTTCAACGTGGGCAAAAAGTGACCCTCTATTGTAAACACGCCCAAGCTGCAGAAGGCGCATCGGGTAACCGACAAGGCGCAGTATACCCTTTGCTCAATGGCAATCATGATGGCGTTTCGCGCGTATTTGCCCCCGCGTTTTTGTTTGCTCGCCAGTTTGTAGAGCAAGCTGCACAAGCGCTCACCTTCGATCATGACTGGTGTGGCGTGACCCAGTTGATGTGGGATGAAAAATCAACCAACAAGTTGGACAAGATGCTCGCTGGGAACTTTGCGCCCGAGTTGATTCAAAAACTCTCCGTAGAAGAAACCGCAGCAAAAATTGGTTTGCCGATCGACATGGCATCGGTTCACTATCCACTTGGCGGCTGGCTATGCCCAGCAGAGCTAACCCAAGCCCAATTTGCGCAATTGGGCACCCGCGACAACTTCACGGCCAAATTTGAGCAGAGTGTTGAACAACTCATCTGGGACGAAAGGTCACAGCTATGGCAAGTCCATACTCAGGGCCAACACGATACTCACAGCGCTGTGGTTATTGCCAATGGTCATGAGTTTCAAACCTTCAGCCAAACCGCTGACATTCCGCTTGGCCAAGTCAAAGGTCAAGTCAGCCATGCCCCAGCTACTGAGACGCTCTCTAAGCTAAAAAGTGTGCTGTGTTACGACGGCTACATGACTCCCGTCAACCCAAACAATCAACATCTTTGCATTGGCGCGAGTTACGATCGCCGCCATTTGGATACTGAGTTTGATGCCAATGCGCAACAAGAGAATGCCGAGAAACTGACGCAATGTGTCCCAAACCAAGCGTGGGCAAAAGAAGTGGATACCTCTAGCAATTTATCTCGCCAAGGGATCCGCTGTGTAAGCCGAGATCATCTGCCGTTTGTTGGCAATGTCGGCGACTTCTCGGCTATTAAGCGTCAATACGCCGATTTGCCGCACACTCAAGCAGAAGATATAGCGGTAATTTCTCAGTTTCCGAACTTATTCTGCCTCCTAGGCCTTGGCTCTCGGGGCTTGAGCTCTGCACCACTGATGGCGGAGCTGCTCGCCTCGCAAATCTGTAACGATCCACTGCCTTTGCCTGTTGACGTGCTTGAAGAGTTACACCCAAGCCGCATGTGGGTAAGGAAACTGCGCAAAGGCAAAGCCATTACCGAGCTGTAAGTAGAAGATGCACACAAACAAAAACGCCTCGTTGTATTGACGAGGCGTTTTTATTGAAACAAAGGTTAAGCTTGCGCTTGGAGCTCTTGCCACAAGTCGCTGACGATGATGCGATCTGCTGGTGCAAGTTCTGAGCGAGCATTCTCTAAACTCTGCTCAATGCGCGATTTCAGTTCCGTCACATCGTTTACGCCATCGTCTTCGCAAGACGCAGCAGAGAGCGAAATATGGCCACGCAAATAACCACCTGCAAACAGTTCATCTTCTGATGCCGTTTCAATACGTGCATCAATCAGTTCCAACAGTTTTTCTTCAAATTCAATAATCATGGATAATCTCGTGGTTACTTAACGATGAAATCGCCTACTTCTAAGGGCTTTACTTGATAAAAATTCCGCAATGCATCGGAAAGCATCTGCACACGAGGGGGGAACCCCGTCTCAAATATCGATATAACTTCCTGATGCACTTTCTGCATAAAGCCCAAACGGTCAGGCTCGAAATCGCCGTGTAGGTTGTCACAACTTACATTAAAAGGAAAGCCTGCGCTGAGTGCCAAAATCCATTCGTACGCTTGTGGGCGAATTTCAACTTTTTCAAACTCAGCTTGCACCTCAGCCGTTCTTCCATCGGGTTCATACCAATAACCAAAGTCTTCAAGGAGTCGGCGCTCTGGCCCAGC
Source organism: Vibrio sp. 03_296 (assembly GCF_002265885.1). NCBI lineage: Bacteria > Pseudomonadati > Pseudomonadota > Gammaproteobacteria > Vibrionales > Vibrionaceae > Vibrio > Vibrio sp. 03_296. The sequence goes on along the minus strand of NZ_NPKW01000137.1, from coordinate 67,425 downwards.
CACGCACCAATGGGCTATTTCGTGTAATGCAGAGGCATAAAAACCACGAGCAAAAATAATCCGATGATAAGGAACTGTGGTATCCGCAGGTAAATAAATTGGCTCATCGCCACCCAACTCCAATTGGGTATTGAATGACTCAGAAAAGGTCTGATTAAAAATGGTGATGAGGTCTTGATAATGGTGACTCATGGTTCGATCTGTACTTCTTTTGACTTGCGCTGCGCATTGTCGCTCTTTTTTAGAATGAGGTAAACGATTGTTCCAAAACACAGCGCAATTTGAATTAGCTCACCTTATTTGAAAGCGCGCTTTCCCCTACTATTTCTCATTCGTCAACCCAATCATTTGTGACTAAACTCACGCCTTATTTGTTATTCCACCCTTTGTATATATGACGCAAAGGAAGTGTTACTAGAGCGTTTCAACATGTTGTTAAGTGTTTTGTATGTCATTGGCATCACGGCAGAAGCCATGACTGGTGCGCTAAGCGCCGGACGCAGAAAAATGGATTGGTTTGGTGTAATGTTGGTGGCCAGTGCAACAGCCATTGGCGGCGGTACGGTACGAGACATCCTGCTAGGACACTACCCGCTTGGTTGGGTAAAGAATCCTGAGTTTCTTGCTATCACTTGTGTGGCGGGCATCTTAACAACGGGGCTTGCTAAATGGGTGATCAAACTCAAAGGCTTGTTTATTCGCCTTGATGCCCTCGGCCTCATCGTATTTAGCATTATTGGTACTAAAATTGCGCTGCAGATGGGCTTGCATCCGGGCATTTGTATGGTTTCCGCTCTAGTGACTGGTGTTTTTGGTGGTTTACTGCGCGACCTCATCTGTCGTCAAACACCATTGGTATTGCATGAAGAACTTTACGCATCCATTGCGCTTTTGGCATCGGGTCTTTACCTGACATTGTTGGCATTTGAAATCCCAGACGTCACGGCCACTATCGTCACACTCGTGGTGGGTTATGTACTGCGCATGGCGGCAGTCCGATTTAAATGGCGCTTACCGTCATTCCATTTGGACTCTGAAGAAGCCGTGCATTAAGAGACAAAATCTCCTATCAATCCATATCAAAAGGGTGACCAAGATGGCCACCCTTTTTGTTTATATTTCAATAGCTTTAAACTAGACAACTAGATAACTAGATTTTTGGCGTTTGCGTGCTGACGCCATGATTTTGTCCACGATGACGCAGTAAGTGGTCCATTACCACAATCGCCAACATGGCTTCAGCGATGGGCACTGCGCGAATACCAACACAAGGATCATGACGACCTTTGGTAATGAGCTGTGTCGATTCTCCATCCACATTGATGGTGTCTCCCGGCACTGTGATGCTTGAGGTTGGTTTTAACGCAATATTGGCAACGATGTCTTGTCCGGTTGAGATACCACCTAAGATACCACCAGCATGGTTGCTGCCAAAACCCTGAGGAGAAAGCGTGTCGCGGTGCTGACTGCCTTTTTGGCTCACGACATCAAAGCCATCACCAATCTCCACACCTTTCACCGCATTAATGCTCATCAAAGCATGAGCAATATCCGCATCAAGACGGTCAAACACGGGCTCACCTAAACCAACAGGAACATTCGTCGCCACAACTTGAATCTTGGCACCGATCGAATCGCCTTCTTTTTTCAAGTCTCGGATCAGTTGATCAAAAGCCTCAACTTTGTCGACGTCAGGGCAGAAGAATGGGTTGTTCTCAATTTCGTTCCAGTCCACTTTATCAATCGCGACATCACCCATTTGCGAAAGATAAGCGCGGATCTCAACACCAAATGCTTGCTTGAGGTATTTCTTCGCAATCGCTCCAGCAGCCACTCGCATGGCGGTTTCGCGCGCCGAAGAACGACCACCACCCCGGTAATCACGAATCCCATATTTTTGGTAATAAGTGTAATCAGCATGACCCGGACGAAATTTATCTTTGATGTCTGAGTAATCTTTCGAGCGTTGGTCGGTATTTTCAATCAACAAACCAATCGATGTGCCTGTTGTTTTCCCTTCAAACACCCCTGAAAGAATTTTCACTTCATCCGGCTCGCGGCGTTGGGTGGTGTAACGTGATGTACCTGGGCGTCGGCGATCCAGATCGGTCTGCAGATCTGCTTCACTAATTTCAAGCCCTGGAGGACATCCATCCACAATACATCCCAGTGCGATACCGTGACTTTCTCCGAACGTGGTTACTCGGAAATGTTGTCCGATACTGTTTCCTGCCATTACTTCCTCAAATATTGTTAGCGCTGTAAACCAGGCTATACATTTCAATTCTTCGTGATTTCATAGTGGCGCTATTGTGTTTTGATGTAAACCCCTAAAACGATCAATTTTGTCTTTTTCGGTCATCTCGAAAAAAACGCCCGCTTAAATCATTAAAGCGGGCGTTTTCTCAAAAAGTGTCAGCAAAGGGGTTAATGCTTAGTCTTTGTATAGACGGAAATCCTCAGCACACGCCAACAACTGCTCGCGCGTGAGCAAGAAGACGCCGTGGCCGCCATTTTCAAACTCAAGCCAAGTGAATGGAATATGTGGATATTGCTCCATCATGTGTACCATTGAGTTGCCCACCTCACAGACCAAAATACCTTTATCTGTTAGGTAATCCGGTGCATTCGCCAAAATACGACGCACGAGTTTAAGACCATCAGTTCCAGCAGCAAGGCCCAAGGCAGGCTCATGAGTGAACTCCGTTGGTAGGCTATTCATGTCTTCTTCATCCACGTATGGTGGATTGGTCACGATGATGTTGTATTGCTCTTTTGGCAAATCACGGAATAGATCGGAACGAATAGGGAAAACTTGTTGCTCCATGCCGTGGTCTTGAATGTTTTGCTCGGCTACCGCGAGTGCATCCACCGAGATATCAATGGCATCCACTTCAGCTTCAGGGAAAGCATGAGCACAGGCAATTGCAATACAGCCACTGCCCGTACACAGATCCATAATGCGTACTGGCTCTTCGATTAACCATGGTTCAAATTGCGCTTGGATAAGTTCACCAATTGGTGAACGTGGCACAAGTACGCGCTCGTCAACGAAGAACTCTAAGCCACAGAACCAAGCTTTGTTGGTCAGGTAAGCGGTTGGCGTACGTTCATTGATACGCTTAACCACACGCTCAACAACGCGTAAACGCTCGCTACTGGTCAAACGTGAGTTCAATACATGCGGAGGCACATCAATCGGTAAATAGAGCGTAGGAAGGATTAGCTGAACCGCTTCATCCCAAGCATTATCAGTGCCGTGACCGTAAAACAAATTAGCGGCATTAAAGCGGCTCACTGTCCAACGAATCATATCTTGAAGAGAATGAAGCTCAGAAACTGCCTCTTCTACAAAAATCTTATCCAAAATTGCCTCCGAAAAGCGCTACAATACTGCCAATGATGTAAATATTTAGTGTTAAACCCATGAGTAACAAAGACAACGACCTTGACGACGATTTCTCATTATTCCGGGAAGCAGTACAGGGCATAAAAAAGTTGCCTCAGGATACCATAGTCCAGCAACCAAACAGAAATACTAAACAAAAAGAAATCAAGCGTATTAGCCGTGAAGCCAGTGACTCTGAATTCTATTTCTCAGACGAGTTTGTTCCTCTTTTAAGCGAAGAAGGGCCGACCCGTTACGCACGTGACGACGTGTCCACCTATGAAGTCAAACGCCTGCGACGCGGGGTGTATGTTCCCGATGTGTTTCTTGATATGCACGGGATGACACAACAAGAAGCGAAGCGTGAACTTGGCGCAATGATCGCGTACTGTGTGAAAAATGAAGTGCATTGTGCTTGCGTGCAGCACGGTATCGGGAAGCACATTCTCAAGCAAAAAACGCCACTGTGGCTCGCGCAGCATCCTGATGTGCTGGCCTTCCACCAAGCACCACTTGAATTTGGCGGAGATGGCGCCCTGCTTGTTCTGCTCTCAATCCCTGAGAAATAAAACCGCTCACACGCCTGCAGGCGGCTCTCTCCTGCAGCGTCCTTCTTTTCGTTATTGCGCTCTAACCACTATTAGGCTCTAGCTACGGTCTTAAACTAAAACGGATTTCGCCACGATGCTGGCTCGGTTCAAACTCCACACACACCATGCCGGATGTCGGGAACATCGGCGCAGACATGTCTTTGACAAACTCCGCTGTCAAATACCCTACCAAAGGAAGGTGTGAAACCAGCAGAATCTGCTCTGGTTGCTCAACTTCAATCAGCGCGCACAAGTAATCATAAACTTGCTCAGACTGCCCATAAGGGGTGATGTCTTCACAGGTTTCCACTGCGTCGGCTTGAAAATAACCACTGATTTCTTGCCAAGTTTGTTGCGCTCGTAGGTAAGGGCTAACAAGAACCTTATCAAAATGTGTGATGCCATGTTCGGCACACGCTTTCGCTACGGTCTCCGATTCTAGACGACCACGAGTGGTTAAGGCTCGTTGCGCATCACTGTCGGCGAAATGTTCCGCTTCACCGTGACGCATAATTAGTACTTTCATGTAATATCCTTGGACTCAATTCGGATCATTATCATTTGACGCGTTTAGGCGCTTGCATTCTTCTTTGCATTTTTCGATCCGCTTTGCGCTGCCATCACAGCACAATGACGAGTATTTATTTGATGATCTTATTCGACTCAGCCGCGACAATTATATCAATTCACTTGCTAAAGACTTCGACTTTCTTAACAATCTGTTAAAGAGAGGTACGCAAAGCGTTATCAATCTCAATATTCGCCATGGAAATACCACAGAGAATTTGCACCCGCTCTTTTCAGGTTCATAATAACAATATTGACATTTTCGGAGACGCAACGTGCACTTAAGTCCAAATGACACTCATCACTATCGTTACTTGACGCTCGATAACCAGTTGAGAGTTTTGCTGATCAGCTCCGAAGACGCCACCAAATCAGCTGCGGCTCTTGCGGTCAATGTCGGGCATTTTGATGATCCTATCGAACGAGAAGGCCTTGCCCATTATCTTGAACACATGCTGTTTTTGGGGACGGAAAAATACCCTAAAGTAGGCGATTTTCAAAGTTATATTAACCAGCATGGCGGCAGCAATAATGCTTGGACGGGGACTGAACATACTTGTTTCTTTTTTGACGTCAGCGCCAATGTTTTTGAAAAAGCGCTAGACCGATTTAGTCAGTTTTTTGTCGCGCCTTTGTTTAACGAAGAGGCTCTGGATAAAGAACGCCAAGCGGTCGAATCGGAATATCGTCTAAAATTGAACGACGACTCAAGACGCTTCTATCAAGTTAATAAGGAAGTGGTTAATCCGAATCATCCCTTTGCAAAATTTTCCGTCGGTAACTTGGAAACGCTCAACGACAGAGATGGCATTTCCATTCGCCAAGAGATCGTAGACTTCTATCGCACTCATTATTCATCCGATTTAATGACCTTGACTATCTATGGGCCACAAAGTCTTGATCAACTGCAAACATGGGCAGAAGAAAAATTCGGATCCATCACCAACAACCATTTAGCGGGTAAATCGATAGCCGTACCCATCAGTGATGAAAACAGCACAGGCATTTTGGTGAACATTGAGCCGCTCAAAGAGATACGTAAGCTCATTATGACATTTCCTCTGCCAGGCATGGATCATCACTACTCAACCAAACCGCTTTCCTACTTTGCCCATCTGCTTGGTTATGAGGGAGAAGGCAGTTTGATGCTCAAACTGAAAAACAAAAACTGGGTGACCTCTCTCTCTGCTGGCGGTGGCGCTGCTGGCAGTAATTACCGTGATTTCACCGTCAGTTGTACTTTGACGAAAGACGGGCTCGCCCATACCGATGAGATTATTCAAGCCGTCTTCCAGTATATTCGTTTGATCAAAGCAGAAGGGCTTGAAGAGTGGCGATACAAGGAAAAACAAGCGGTACTTGAGTCTGCATTTCGCTTCCAAGAGCCCTCTCGACCGCTCGACATGGTCAGTCATTTGGTGATTAACATGCAGCATTACGCTGCGGAAGACACCATCTATGGCGACTATAAAATGGCGAAGTACGATGAGGCACTGCTGCGCTCTTTGTTTGACTATTTTACCGTTGAAAATCTGCGCGTAACGTTGATAGCAAAAGGCTTTGAGGCAGACAAAGAAGCGGCATGGTACTTCACCCCATACCGTGTTACGCCTTTTAGTGGCGAGCAAAAACAAAACTACGCGCAAATTAACCCAGGTTGGGGGTTTGAGCTTCCAGCGCGAAACCCATTTATCTGTTACGAACTGGATCCCAATCCGCTCGAAGCGGATGAAACCCTGCCACAGTTGATTGAAGATCTTGAAGGGTTCCGCCTCTGGCACTTACAGGACACCGAATTTAAAGTACCTAAAGGGGTGCTTTACGTGGCGATAGACAGCCCTCACTCGGTTTCTTCGGCGAAGAATATTGTCAAAACCCGACTGTGTGTTGAGATGTTCCTCGACTCGTTGGCCAAAGAAACTTATCAAGCCGAAATTGCCGGAATGGGGTACAACATGTACGCTCATCAAGGCGGTGTCACCCTAACGCTCTCGGGTTTCTCACAAAAACTGCCACAGCTGCTTGAGATGATCCTCAAGCGCTTTGCAACGCGAGATTTCAGCCCGATTCGATTTGACAACATCAAAAAACAATTGCTCCGCAGTTGGCGAAATTCGGCGCAAGATCGTCCTATTTCTCAACTATTTAATGCAATGACAGGCATTCTACAGCCAAACAACCCTCCCTTTTCCAAGCTCATTGAAGCCTTACAGGAGATTGAAGTGGAAGAGTTGGCCGAGTTCGTCGATGAAATATTGGCAGAGCTTCACGTGGAAATGTTTGTCTATGGTGATTGGCAACGACAGCAAGCTCATGACATGGCAACAACTCTCAAAAATGCGCTGCGTGTTAAAGAACAACGCTACGAAGAAGCCTTGCGTCCACTGATTATGCTTGGTGCAAATGGCAGCTTCCAACGAGAAGTGGAATGTGGCCAACAGGACTCTGCGGTGGTGATTTATCATCAATGTGAAGACACCTCACCTCACAGCATTGCACTTTACTCTTTGGCTAATCACTTGATGTCTGCAACCTTTTTCCACGAAATTCGCACTAAACAGCAACTTGGTTACATGGTGGGAACCGGCAACATGCCATTAAACAAACACCCTGGTATCGTGCTGTATGTGCAATCGCCAAACTCAGCACCAGCGGAATTAGTGCGCTCTATTGATGAATTTTTGAATGCGTTTTACATGGTGTTGCTAGAGCTCAATGAATATCAATGGCACAGCAGTAAGCGCGGACTCTGGAACCAAATCTCCGCACCAGACACCACCTTACGCAGTAGAGCGCAACGTTTGTGGGTTGCCATCGGCAATAAAGACATTGAGTTCAATCAGCGCGAGAAAGTGCTCGAGGAGCTGAAAAACTTAACGCGTGCCGACATGATCCGCTTTGTGGTAAATGAACTCAAACCAAGAACAGCGAATCGTTTAGTGATGCATACACAAGGTATCGCCCACGCCGATGCACCGAAAATTCACCTTGGTCAGGAAATTGGCTCGATTGAAGAGTTTCAGCTAAGGCCAAAAGATGTCGGCCTCGGTTAGCATTCAATCTGGTTTAGATATTGAGCAAAGAAACAAGCAGGCAAACAAAGAAGCAAACAAAACAGGCTACCCGAGAGTAGCCTGTTTTACTTTTTGCACTAAACCATTGGCTGGTTTAGAAACTAGTTGTCATAAAAACGACGTCCTTCTCCCGCACGCGTGAGTAAGCCATCACACGGCGCAAAGCGATCGCCATATTTCTCTGCGAATTGGTTCATTTTCTCTACCAACTCCTTCAAACCAAATTGGTCCATATAACGGAACGGGCCACCTAGGAAAGGAGGGAAACCGATACCAAAAATAGCCCCAATGTCACCATCGCGAGGAGAACGAATAATGCCATCATCCAAGCAGCGTACCGCTTCGTTGAGCATTGGCAGCACACAACGAAGCGCAATGTCATTGTCGCTCAGCTTAGACTCTGGGGTGAGTTTCAGCAGTTTGTAAACGGACTTATCCACCTCTTTCTTCTTGCCTTTATAGGTGTAGAAGCCTTTTCCACTCTTGCGACCTTTGCGGCCATCATTGAGAAGCACATCAAACACATCTGGCCCTTTAAAGCGAGCACCCAACTCAGCAACAAGGATAGGCATGATCTTCGCACCAATATCCACACCCACTTCATCCAGCAAAGTAATTGGGCCTACCGGGAAGCCAAAATCCAACAACGCGGTGTCGATCTTATCGATCGGCTCATTTGCTAGCAAAATGTGCGCAGATTCGTTCATGTACGGCGCAAGAATTCGGTTCACATAGAAACCCGCTTGGTCTTTCACCACAATCGGCGTTTTGCCTTGTTTCTTCGCCAAAGCGACCACTGTGGCAATGGTCTCTTCCGACGTTGATTCATGCGGAATGACTTCCACCAATGGCATTTTCTCTACCGGACTAAAGTAGTGCAAACCCACAATGTTCTCAGGCCTCTGTGCCTTCTCGGCAATTTTATGGATTGGCAAAGAAGAGGTATTCGTTGCGAAGATAGTCTCCGACTTCGCATTTGCTTCAATATCCGCCACCATTTGTTGCTTGAGCGACAGATCTTCAAAGACCGCCTCAATCACCACATCGGTGCGATTAAAGCTGGTGAAATCGGTTCCTCCGCTCAATTGCAGCATTTTGCTCTGCAGTTGCGCTTTGGAGAGAATGCGGCGTTTGCGCTGCTTATCAAACAACTTGTAGTTGTATTTCAAGGCGTTCAGAACGCCGTCATCGCTGACGTCTTTAATGCGTACTGGCACTTTGGCTTTCGCCACACTGACGTGACTGATACCCGCGCCCATCAAGCCACCACCAAGCACGCCGACCATTCCGACTTTACTTGGTTTTGCTTCACTGCCCGTTTCTTTTTTCATTTCCGTAGTGGCAAAGAAAATCGAACGTAAAGCCTTCGACTCGTTGCTCATGACCAACTCACCAAAGCGCTTCGCTTCCAGCTCCAAGCCCTGCTTCATTCCTTTTTCAAGGCCATGCTGGATGACTTGCAAGATGGCGACAGTCGCTGGGTAGTTACCACGTGTTTTTTCGTGCGTTTTTTTCGCCGCTTGTTCAAACACAAACTTACGCCCTAGCCCACTCCCAGAGAGCAATTTCTCTTTTGTCGTCACCTTTTGTTTTGCGCGCTTCTTGCCTTTTTCAACAAACTGCTTTGCCACATCCAACAAAATAGTTTGTGGCACACAAGCGTCAACAACGCCCAATTTTTTGGCTTTATTGGCTCGAAGCTGTTTACCCGTCAGGATAAGATCCAATGAAGGAAGAAGACCAATCAAACGAGGGAGACGCTGAGTACCACCAGAACCCGGTAATAGACCAAGCTGGACTTCTGGCAAACCAAGACGAGTGGCGTCGTCGTCACTACACACACGAAAATCACACGCTAACGCCAATTCCAAACCGCCACCCAGACACGGGCCGTGGATTGCAGCCACCACTGGATAAGGCAAATCAGAAAGTTGTTGAAATAACTCTTGTCCTTGGCGTGCAAGGGCTTCTGCTTCAGGCGCCGTTTTGCACGCTTCTAGCATTCGCACATCCGCGCCTGCAACAAAGTTGTCAGGTTTCAACGAATGAACGATCAACCCTTTTAGGCCACTGCTGTCTTTCAGTTGAGCAAAAATCGCCTTCATTTCATCGGCAAAAGCCGCTTGAAGGGTATTCATTTTTTCGTTTGGAACATCAATGCCAAGCCATGCAATGTTCTGCTCATCAATCTTTAGATTAAACGCTTTTTGCTCACTCATTATTCAACCTCCAGAATCATCGCAGCACCCAAACCACCAGCCGCACAAGCCGTGTTCAGCGCTAAACCACCGCCACGACGTTTCAACTCACGCAACGTTTGCGTCATCATGCGTGCGCCCGTTGCCGCAAAAGGGTGACCATAAGCAATGGAACCGCCGAGCACATTAAACTTGTCCATATCAATCTCACCCATCGCTTTTGAGCGGCCAAGATTCTCTTGAGCAAATTTATCTGAAGCAAACATTTTCACGTTCGCCAGTGCCTGCGCTGCAAACGCTTCATGCATGTCAATCAGAGTGAGATCAGAAAGCGCTAGACCTGTATTTTGTAGAACTTTCGACGTGGCGTAAGAGGGCCCCATCAACATATCGCTCTCAACGCCGATCGCTGAGAAAGCATAACCTCGGATGTAACCAAGGATCTCCATACCCAATTCTTTGGCACGGCCTTCACGCATCAATAACACCGCTGCAGCACCATCGGTTAGCGGTGTACTGTTTGCCGCGGTCACACTGCCATATTGACGGTCAAACGCTGGACGAAGTTTGGCATAGCCTTCTAAGGTAGAGTCATGACGAATATTATTGTCTTCCGCTATCCACTTCTTATACGGCTCTGGGAATGCCGTCATCACCTCACCGGCGATCTTTCCGTCACGCCACGCTTGCGACGCTAACGTGTGAGAACGATGCGCCAGCGCATCTTGCTCAGCACGCGTGATGCCATGCGTTTTTGCCATTTGCTCTGCGGTTTGGCCCATAGAGAGCCCTGTAGAATACTCCGCAACAGCAGGGGGTACCGGCATGAGATCTTTCAGTCCCAAACCAGAAAGCACTTTCAGTTTTTGGCCCAACGTCTTGGTTTTGCTTAACGCCAACAAACTCGCAGCAAGCTTTTTCGAGACACCGATAGGCAAGACAGAAGAAGAATCCGCACCACCGGCAATACCAATATCAATCGCTCCAGCCATAATACTTTCTGCCACGTTCACCGCCGATTGGAAACTGGTGGCACACGCTCTGGTGACACTGTAGGCATCCGTATGAATGTTCATGCCCGTCCCCAACACGATTTCACGAGCAATGTTTGGTGCTTCCGGCATTTGAACTACTTGGCCAAACACCACTTGCTCAATCAGCTTCGGATCAATATCAGTACGCGCTAACAAATCGCTAACAACCATTTTTCCTAGGTCGACAGCTGGCACCTGACTAAATTCTGTACTTTGACGAGCGAAGGGAGTTCTTAACCCCGCGACGATAGCAACACGCTCGCCCTGACGTGTTTTCACTTCCTGCTTGCCCATTGTTTCTCCTTAATAACAAGAGGTCTGACCTGATGCATTGTAATCAGTTTGTTAAATTTATCAAACATGCGTTTAAATAAACGTGAGGTTAGTAGATCTATTATTCTAATCTCTCTGCATGCTTATTTTTATTTCAATAACTTACAGACAATTATCAACCAGAATGTCAACGGCAGGTAGTTGAGAGGCAAAAAAAACCACACAGTACTGTGTGGTTGGAATTGGTATAAAACAATTAACTTACGCCAATTGAAAATAATCAGTTTCCTGATTAGGAGAAAGTAAAGTCAGCCTTCAAAAGGAAGTGTCATCTTGCTCAACACGCTAACCCAAAGGGTTAACTAGATGACAGGGTTTACTATAGCCAGTTTGTCGCTACAGATTTTGAATTAGATCAATTTTATGGTGATTTAGCGCTAACTGGTGCGTATACAAAGCGTTATTCCTGACTTTCCCTGATCTTTATCATCTAAATTGCACTTTATTTCTATTGTTCTTAGCTTACGAATTGGGTTACGAACGAGTGCTCGCAACACTTTTCGCCAGGTTTCGTCCCATTTAGGTGTAAAATTATCGATATGCTAAATAGAACTCTTCTCCAACAATAAGGTCCAATGGGACTCCGACGTTAAAGCGGAATCAAAATCTTGTTTGTTATACAACAGATAATTGTAATATTTCTTTTATCAATATTTACGTTAGACTAGGTGTCGGGCTCGCTTGATTGATAAAACAGATAGGAATCATACGATTAAAAATGCATTCCTATTCCCACACAGAGCAGGTATGGAGGCTTCTGTGGCAATATTTGAATTATTCCGAAAGAAAACGTCTGACGCTCCGGTCAATACGGAAATGGACAGACAAAGAAAATACGAAGCACTTGTACGAGCCTATCATCGAGATTTGTACCGTTACGCTTACTGGCTTTGCAAAGATCAATCCATTGCCGAAGATCTTGTGCAAGAGACCTGCCTTAGAGCGTGGAAATCTTTAGATAGCCTACAAGATGAAAAAGCCGCAAAATCTTGGCTCATTACGATTTTGAGACGAGAGAATGCACGTCGTTTTGAAAGAAAACAGTTCGATCTCGTGGATATTGATGACTATGGCAACGATGCTAAAGTCACTGATGATGAACACCACCAGCAAGAATGGTTGCAAGCGCAAATTATGAAGTTAGACGTGGAATATCGTGAGCCACTGTTTCTCCAAGTTGTGGGGGGATTTAGCGGTGAAGAGATTGGAGATATCCTTGATCTCAATAAAAATACGGTAATGACGCGTCTGTTTCGTGCAAGAAATCAGTTGAAAGAGCTGTTAGACTCAGACCAAACTCAAAGGGGGCAAAAAAATGGATGATTTAGAATTTCGTCGCCGTATTTTGTCGGACCCGAAAAGCCGTGACGAAGAAGTTTTGCAAGCGCTCAACAGCAGCGATTCCAATGCAAAATTTGCTGAAGATGTGCTGGATTTGGATGCACAAATCAAACAAGCAATGAAAGTGGATGTGCCTGAAGAGCTTGTTGACAAAATCTTGTTTAAACAAACTTCTTACGCGAGTGATGATAAAATTGTCAGGCCGAATTTCGTCCGTAAAGCAATGGCGCTAGCCGCTTCATTTGCCTTCACGGCAGGCTTATTGGTCGGTCAAATTAACTGGGGTAACCTCATTGTGACACCTGCGCAAGCGAGCTTAGCAGATACAGCGATGAAACACGTGATCGCAGAAAGTGGCTTTGTGCGACACATCGATGAGCAAGTGACCTCCGTACAGATCAACGCTAAGTTATCGCCACTGGATTACTACTTTGATGCAAACTTCCCATACCACGTTTATTACCTGAATCACTGTGGTTTTGGTCATGCCAATGCATTGCATATGATTTTCCAAGGAGATAAAGGCAAGATCACGCTGTTTATCGCGCCAATTAAGAGCCCAGCAGAAGCGGATTTCGCCAAAGACGGGATGAATGGCATTATCGTTCCTATTGGCGATACCAGCTTGATCTTGGTGGGAGAAAATGGCGAAGACACCAAAAAATTTGCTGAAAAGCTCGCACCTATGATTAAACCTCTTGTTTAGTCAGTATTTCGCCGACAAAAGCCGCAAGTTACTGCTAACTTGCGGCTTTTTGCATTATTAATCCACACGAAACCATTCACCAAACCCATATCGCTAGAGTTAAAACTCTATTTTGTGCGCTTTAGACGCCATTTCCTGCCAGATAACCGCCAGTTTTGCAATTTTCACCCATTTTAGGTCAATGGTCGGATTTGTATCTGCTACTCTTACGACTAGGATCAGCCACCACTGAGCAATTGCTCAAAAACAACGCCCATTTAGAGGCGGCAACAAAAAGGAATAATCAAATGACTCAGAACATGCGTCTGTTTAATAAGTCTCTCCTAGCAGTGACTGTTGCATTGGCTTCAGGCCAAACAATGGCAGCAGGTTTCCAAATTAACGCGCAATCTGCAACAGGTATCGGCCGCGCATTCGCCGGCGATGCAGTCATTGCAGATAACGCCGCCGTAATGGCACGCAACCCAGCCGCTATGGCGCTTTTTGATGAAAAAGCCCTATCGCTTGGTTTTGAAAGCATTACTTCAATGATTGAAGTGAAAGATGCAAGGTATCAAGGTTTAACCGCTCCAGCAGGTAAAGAATCGAACTATGATGATGCTGGCGATACCTCTATTGCGCCAAATATTCACTTTATCATGCCAGTAAACGATAAGTTTGCTTGGGGTATTAACGCCTATTCAAACTTTGGTACTAAAACAGAGTTTGATGACAGTTTTGTTGCTCGCGAGTATGGCGGCCTGACGGATGTGAAAAGCGCCAACTTTGGCTTAGCAGGCTCATATCGCCTTAACGAGCAATGGAGCTTCGGTGCTGGTTTAGACATCATCTACGGCCAAGGCACAATGAAACGTCAACATGCTCTAATCGGCACTTTAGTCGACGTAGACAAAGCAGACGGCTGGGCTGTGGGTTTCAATGTGGGTACTGTATTTGAACTAGATGAAAACAACCGTTTTGGTTTCTCTTACCGCTACAGCCCAGAAATGGAAGCGGAAGATGACAAAGGCCAAAAGATCACTCTACCACTACCAGATATGGCGGAGTTTTCGGGTTACCACAAAATTACCGACACCAAGTTTGCGGTTCACTACTCTATCCAATACATTGGCTGGGGCACGTTTGATAAAATTGAGTTCCGTAACTTAAAAGACAACTCACCTGCAATCGGTGCAAGTTACGACAAAGCTTATGAATGGCAAGACGGTTGGCACTACGCTATTGGTGGTACTTACTACCTAAACAACGACTGGACGCTACGTGCTGGTTACATGTATGACACCAGTGCACAAGATTCACTAACATCGGTTTCAGTGCCTGATTCAGATCGTCAATGGCTATCGACAGGCTTTACTTACCACATTGATACTAAATCTAACGTGGACTTTGGCTTTACCTACCTGATGGGTGATGATGTTAAGGTTAATGAATCTATCACCGGCGTGTCATCACTAACGGCCACAACTCACGCAGACGCCATCTTGTTCGGCTTACAATATAGCCGTACTTTCTAATAGAAAATTAGAGAAAACCTCTGTGCTAAAGGGCTGGTCCACCAGCCCTTTTTCTTTATTATCCCTTCTATATCTCACTACTTCAGAGCACAACTGTTTGCTGGATTGGCCATTTCATTACACGCGTGTACGCTCAAATTTCAAAACAAGCCGATAACAAATAGCATATTCAATCACCCAATCTCTCTTTTATAGGCAATTAGTCTGAATACACTGTTTTATTGGCATTTGGTTTTTAAAGCTTTTGCTCTAGATCTACAATTCGTCCCCACATATTCACTAATATCAGCGAACAACATAATGAAAACCAACAAGACTCTCCTATCAACAGCAGTGGCTTTTGGCCTACTTTCTAGTGCAAACCTTGCAAATGCAGCAGGCTTCCAGCTAGCAGAATACTCGGCAACAGGCCTTGGCCGCGCATACGCTGGTGAAGCAGCGATGGCAGACAACGCAAGCGCACAATGGCGCAACCCGGCGATGCTGACCTACCTAGAGGGTACACAAGTCTCTGTTGGCGCGATTTATGTCAATCCGAATATTGATGTGGAAGGCGAAGTTCGTCATCCGATGCTCGGTAATACTGCGGCAAGCTCTGAAGATTTTGCCCACGACGCAATTATTCCAAACCTTTACATCTCTCATCGTTACAATGACCAACTTGCGATTGGTTTTGCACTAGGCACCAACTACGGTATGGAAACTGACCTAGGTAAAGATTTCGCTGCCTCTCACTTTGGTAACGAAGCGAGCGTAATCAGTAAAGAAGCGAACTTAAACCTAGCTTACCAACTGAATGAGCAGTTCAGCATTGGTGGTGGTGTTCGCTACATTATTGCCGAAGGTAGCTTTGGCGCAACCGCACCAAAAACGAACATCCTCAACCTACCACAAGGCACCACGTTAAAATACATGGAAGGTGATGACACCGCTTGGGGTTGGCAAGTAGGTTCGGCATGGCAGATCAACGAGAATCACCGTGTTGGCTTTACGTATAAATCTGAAGTTGAACTGAAATTAGAAGGTCACGCAGAAGGCGTTGGTTTTGGGTTTGGTACGACTATCCCTAAATCACGTGACAACGGGTACATGTACCTTACTTTGCCAGCGACAGCAGAACTCGCAAGTTTCCACCAGTTGACAGAAAAACTCGCTATGCATGCAAGTTTCAACTGGACAGACTGGAGCTCTTTCGAGAAGTTGGAAGCTCATATGGAAACCGCGGGTACTCAAATGGTTAAAGAAGAGTACTGGGAAGACAACTACCGCTTTGCTGTTGGTGCGACATACCAATTACAGCCTAAGTTGGCACTAAGAACCGGTATTGCTTATGACACCTCAGCCGTGAGCGATAAAAACCGTACCATCACCATTCCAGAAACGGATCGTACTTGGTTGAGCGTTGGTGCAACTTACGATTGGACTCAGAACTTCACACTAGACGCAGGCTTCACCTACATCATTGCGAAAGATGCGCCAATTAAGGAATCACGTGGTTACGAATCGGATGACAAAGCACAAGCTATTGGCGGTCAGTTTGTCGGCGAAACCACGGGTAACGTGTGGCTAATTGGTGTTCAAGCGAACTACCGCTTCTAATCTCGTTCATACGCAGATCCAAAAGGGCTTAGTGTTGACTAAGCCCTTTTTCATTTTCGCTATCTGCGGATTTTTTAGTCGCGCATTGGGTTTGAGAGGACTAAGAACACCATCTTTAGTCGACGACTAATACTCGTCTAAATACTCATCAAGCAACGCTTCTTCCTCTTCATCCACTTCCTCTTTTTTGATCTCCGCTTTGAATGCTTGTCGCTGGAGATACACTTCACGAGTTAACGCGTAAGGATCCGGAGAGGCCTCTAACTGCCCTTCTTGATTCACGAGTAAGGCGCGTTTTTCCATTCCTTCTAGCGCCCATTTACCCAGCCCAGCCCAAAAATTGAGGTACACCAGAGGAACATACATACCATCAACGGTATCTGTCACTTCCCTTACGGTGTAAGGACCATAGCCAGGGATCATCAAATATGGACCATTACCAACGCCATAGTGGCCGACGGCGTCGCTAAACGCTTTTTCATCATGCTTGGTGATGCCAGCTGCAGAGGCAATGTCGATCAAACCGAGCAAGCCAAAGGTCGAGTTAATCCAGAAACGGTTAAAGTGGTCCACGGCTCGCTGCCCATTTCCCATAATGATGTTATTCACCATGCTGGAAGGCTCATCGAGGTTAGAGAGGAAATTGGCGACGCCGACTCTTACTGGCCCAGGCGTGTACTCAACGTAAGCTAAAGAGACAGGACGCACGATATAAGGGTCAAGATAATCGTAGTTGATGGTCCACATTGAGCGGTTAAACGACTCAAACGGATCGCCTTCATAGTGGTGTTGTGCTGATGCCTCATCGTTCTGCTCTTGTTGCTCGTCTGGCACACTTGAACATCCAGCCAAGCCGAACAAGAGTAGTAATAGTGTCGCGAGAGACTTCCCCTTGTAATGCATTTTTATTTCCATTTCGTTGGCAACTATTTTGCCGATAGATAAAAATCAAGGCCAGTATTCACTGACCTTGATGATTCTACTTGATAGCCAACAAGATTAATATTGATTATTAATACTGACTGTCACTGGTGTTCCTAACGCAACGGGTTCGCTTTCGCCATACCAGTCACCGTCACGAGTTGCCACGTTACCATCACTATCGATACGGGCACGAACCATCAGCTCACTTAAACTAGAAAGCTTTTGTCCTTGCATCATGCTATTGCCATCATCCAATACCACGGTACGAGGGAATGTCCCCAGTGGGTAACGAGCCGCAGCAACGGGCATTGGTGAGCCATCCGCATTATGTATAGAGACGATCAGCACTGAGTTCGGATCCGCCTGCACTTGCGGGCTAAGCTCGATGGTAACGGCAACGCTCTTACCTGTGGCGACATTCTCGCCCATACGCTGCTTGGCACTTTCAATACTGCGTGCCAACATTTCGTATCGGCTGTCTTCTGGACCAATCATTTGTTGCATGATGCTCCAGTACTTAATGGCTGCAGCAAAGTCTTGACGTTCAAATGCATCAAATGCCAGCAAAGAGAATACGCGTAAGTCAACATAGTCTTCGCGAACCAACTGGCTCAAAATCGAACGTGCCGTATTTTGGTCCATTTCGTCTTGTGACAGCATCAGTGCCTGTGCGTAACCCAGTTTGATGTCAGCATCTTCTGGTTGCAGATCAAACGCTTTTTGCATCGCATCAATCGCAGTGTTGACGTCACGATTCGCCAGAGCAATACGGCCTAGTAACAACCACCCTGTCGCATCATCAGGCTGATAATGCAAGCGTGTACGCAATGCTAAAGTCAGGTCTTCCATTTCATCGTCGCTTAAAGGCTCTGCGCTGGAAGACATCAATTTTTTCGAAAGCTCAGGCAAGTTCGCATTCACTTCTTGCCATTTCACCACATCTTGATAGGCACCAAACTTGATGTATAGACCATAGCTTAGCGCGACAGTCAAAATCACCGATGGGATCAAGACCGCCATGGGCGAAATTTTGCTTTCTGCTTGTTTCTTTTCTCCCGGTACATCATCGAGCAGCGATTGTTTCAGGTCAGCAATCAAATCTTGCTGATCTTCAACCAACCCTTCTGATGTTTCTTCCTCAAGTTCAGAGAGACGATCTTTATAGAAAGCTTTATTCAGCTCGTCGCGTAATATGTCGTCATTATTGGCTTTTTGCTTTAACAACGGCATTGCAATCAATGCGCACGCCACCAAAGTAAGCGCGACAGTGGATAACCAAAAAAGAGTCATTATTGTTTGTCTCCGTTGTTCTCTTCGTCTAATAACGCTTTAAGACGAGCTTCTTTTTCAGCATCCCATGCCTCATCCTCGGCTTGGTTGGCTGTTTTGCGCTTACGGCTTCTCAAAACAATCAAAGTAAAACCAATGACAATCACTCCAATGGGCCCTAGCCACAAAATGGATGTTGCTGGTGTCAGTGGTGGGTTGTAAGTCACGAAGTTTCCGTAGCGAGCAATCATGTAATCAACGATTTCTTGCTTAGACTTGCCTTCTTTGGTCATCTCATACACTTTCTGACGCAAATCTTGAGCCAACTCGGCATTGGAGTCAGAAATGGTGTTGTTCTGACACTTCGGACAGCGCAAGGTATGCCCTAACTCTTTGAACTGTTGTTCTTGCTGAAGATTATCAAACTCATACACCTCAATCGCTGCGTGTGCCGCGAGCGAGAAGGTAATAGCAGCCAAAAAGGCTAAAAGAAGCTTTTTCATTGTTTCGCCTCCTCGACCAATTTGTTGTAGAGCGGCTCCAGCGTTTCAGCCCAGTTACGCGGGTTGACATCCCCAACATGACGGTAACGAATCACGCCATTCGCATCGATAATGAAGGTCTCCGGTGCACCGTAAACACCAAGATCGAGACCAAGCATGCCATTGCCATCAAACAAACTAATGAGGTATGGATTGCCTAAGTCATTCAACCAACCCACCGCTTTGGTGCGATCATCTTTGTAGTTCATACCGATGATCTTGACGCCTTTGCCAGCAAGTTCGTTGAGGTATTGGTGCTCGGCGTAACACGTCGGGCACCAAGTCGCCCAAACATTCAGCAGCAGCGGTTCGCCTTTGAAAACCGACTGATCGTAGAGTTTTCCTGGCTCAGCCAGATCTTCTAGCTTAAAAGTTGGGACTGGCTTGCCCACCAAAACCGATTCCAACTTGGTTGGGTCATCGCCTTGTTGGTTTTTAACCAACTGAGTGGCAAAAACCACAGCCAGCGCCATAAAGGCAAACAACGGTATAAACAGAATTTTCTTGTTCATCTTATGCCTCTTGCTCATTTAGCTTGGTTTTCGTCTCGGCTTTGTTGCTTTTACGGAAACGGTAACGCCTGTCTGACATGGCCAACAAGCCGCCAAACGACATAATCAGAGAACCTGCCCAGATCCAACGCACAAACGGTTTGTAGTAAATACGAACAGCCCAAGAACGGTTGTCTTCCAAGCGCTCACCCATTGCAATATAGAGATCTCGCGTGATGCCACGGTCAATTGCTGCCTCGGTCATCATTGACTTCGCAGTGCGATAAAAACGCTTTTCCGCATGCAATGTATTGACGTACTGGCCGTTATGAGTGATTTCAAAATCTGCGATATAGCCGTCGTAGTTCGGACCATCTTTGTCACGAAGACCTGAGAAATAGAAATCGTAACCCTGAATTTGGAAATGCTCGCCAGGCGCCAAACGCACGTCGCGTTCAATACTGTAGTTTTGCACCATCGCAATACCAATCACCGTCACTGCGAGACCAACATGGCCGAGCATCATTGCCCAGTGACTGCGTTGTAGCTTACGTACGCCAGTCAAGAATGGATGACGATGCGTTGCACGTTCATAAAGCTCGAAGCCGTGCATTGCGATGATCCAGATGGCCATCACCCAGCCGATGTATGCCATCACATCGAAGAAATCCGCGAACAGATAAACGCACAGGTAGCCCAATGCAAACGCCAGCACACCAGAAATGGCCATTGGCTTAATCAGGTGTGAAAGTTGGTCACGCTTCCAACGAATCAGAGGGCCAATACCCAATAAGAACGCAAAAGGCATCATCAGCCATGCAAATAGCATGTCGAAGAACGGTGCTCCGATAGAAACCGAGCCTAAACCAATTTGCTTGTGCACTAATGGCAAAAGCGTACCCACCAGCACAACCACTAAGGCGGCAATCAACAGTACGTTGTTTGCCAGTAACGCATTCTCTCGAGAAACCAAGTCAAAATTACCACGCACGCGCACCGCAGCACCTTTAACCGCAAACAGCAGCAAGGAACCGCCAATCACAAAGACGAGGAAACCAAGAATAAACATGCCACGAGAAGGATCGGACGCAAACGCGTGTACCGAAACCAAGATGCCTGAACGGACTAAGAAAGTACCCAACAAGCTTAATGAGAACGCAGAGATCGCCAGTAGCACTGTCCACGCTTTAAAGGTGCCGCGTTTTTCGGTAACCGCAAGTGAGTGCATTAGCGCGGTACCCGCAAGCCAAGGCATGAAAGAGGCGTTTTCTACTGGATCCCAGAACCACCAACCACCCCAGCCAAGCTCGTAGTATGCCCACCAAGAGCCAAGTGCAATACCTAATGTTAGGAAAACCCATGCAGCGGTTGTCCACGGGCGAGACCAACGAGCCCACGCAGTGTCAAGACGACCAGTCATCAGCGAGGCAATCGCAAAAGAGAATGCCACAGAGAAGCCAACGTAACCCATGTAGAGCATAGGTGGGTGAACAATCAAACCCGGGTCTTGCAACAGTGGGTTTAGATCGCGACCATCGACTGGGAAGAATGGCAACGTACGCAAGAATGGGTTTGAGGTAACGATAATAAACAGTAGGAAGCCAACTGAAATCATCCCCATCACAGCAAGTACTCGCGCCACAGATTCTTGTGGCATACCGCGACTGAACGTGGCCACGGCGACCGTCCATGCGGCTTGGATAAGTACCCATAGCAACAATGAACCTTCATGCGCACCCCACACCGCGGTAAGGCGATAATACCAAGGTAACTGACTATTTGAGTTGCTTGCGACGTATTGTAACGTGAAGTCATTGGCATAGAAGCCGTAGCTCAGCACGATGAAAGAGATAAACAGCATGATGAACATTGCCCAAGAGAGCGGACGTGCACTGTTCATTAGCATGGTGTTGTTGTTTGAGGCTCCCCACAGGGGCAGCAAGCTCAATAATACCGCCATCGCCAGTGAGACGATGAGGGCAAAGTGACCGATTTCAGCAATCATTGGCCGCTTCCTTGTTTTTGTTCTTCAGAGTATTGAAGCGGTGCATGCGTTTTTTTCATCGCTTCTGCGATTTCTGGTGGCATGTACTCTTCATCATGTTTTGCTAAAACTTCAAACGCTTCAACCGTCGTGGCATCTTTTAATACACCTTGAGCAACGATACCTTGCCCTTCACGGAACAAATCGGGCAGGATGCCTTCGTACTCGATGGTCACTTTAGGACCCACATCCGCAAGATCAAAGCGTACTTTGAGAGATTCTGGAGCGCGTCTCACAGACCCCATCACCACCATTCCACCAATACGTAGGCGCTGACCAACTTCTGGCTTAGTGCCATCATCTTTGCCATTCACCAATTCGGTTGGGGTATAGAAAAGATCCATGTTTTGGTTCAAGGCGTAGATCATCAAACCGATAGTGGCACTGACACCGATTAAAATCGCTAAAATAATCCCCAGTCTCTTTTGACGTCTTGGATTCATAGGGTGTTCTCCATATTCTTCGCGGCATCGATACGTGCCTGACGATCTATCTTCGCTTTTACTTCTTTAAGAAGCGCATCGCTACGACGTAAGCTACTGATCAATAGAATCAGCATGGACAAAAAGGTAATACCAAAAGCGCCCCATACGTAAGAAGCGTACCCACCCATAGCAAAAAATTCGCTCAGAGATTCAAAATGCATGATCTAAAACCCTCACTGAGTCTTGCCAAGCGCCAGCTGGCGCACCCAAGGACGATGACTTTCTTTACTGATAATTTCGTTACGGAAACGCACCATCGTCACCGCAGCAAAGAAAAACGCAAAGCCCAAAATATTCGTTAGCAGCGGCCATAACATAGTTGAAGCAATGGAAGGCTTAGCAAATTTGGTAATGGTGGCGCCTTGGTGCAAGGTATTCCACCACTCTACGGAGAAGTGAATAATTGGCAGGTTAATCACACCAACAATAGCCAAAATGCCCGCCGCTTTTGCCGCTGTTTTCTGGTCATCAAATGCGTGATAAAGCGCAATCACACCCAAGTAAAGAAATAGAAGAATCAGTTCAGAGGTCAGGCGAGCATCCCATACCCACCAAGTGCCCCACATCGGCTTGCCCCATACGGCACCCGTTACCAACGCGATAAAGGTGTAAACAGCACCGATTGGCGCCATCGCCAACGCCGCCATTTCAGAAAGACGGACTTGCCAAACTAGGCCGATAAATGCGGCTATGGCCATCGACATGTACACACCCATCGACCAAATCGCCGAAGGTACATGAATGTAGATGATTCTAAAACTGTCACCTTGTTGATAGTCGGAGGGTGCGAATGCAAGTCCCCACACTGTACCTACCGTCAAAAAGATCAGGGCTAAAACGGAAAACCAAGGTAACAACTTACCACTAAGCTGGTAGGCTGTTTCTGGCTTTGCATAAGGATGGAGCCATTTCCACATGTTTAGTTCTCACTCTTACTTCACTCAGGCACAAACTTAGCGTGTTACACTAGCAGTGCTTTAATAATAATTCTTTGATCCGATCTTGTATCAACATCAGTTAATCATTCTCGGTATAGTTAGTTAACGCTAACTCTCAGGGCAGCGCTAATGGCAAATGGTGTCAGTGTCATACCGCCAATCAACATCGCTCCCAATATGGCTAACTGGCCGTTATACGTCATACCTAACGCTGCTGCATCAATCGCTGATGTCGCGAAAATCAAAATTGGGATATACAAAGGCAAGATTAACAGGCTGAGTAATACACCGCCTTTTTGTAATCCTACTGTTAACGCCACACCAATTGCACCGATAAAACTCAGCGTTGGTGTTCCAACAAGAAGCGTCAGAACCACCGAAAGCCACGTATTAAAATCCAATGAGAGCAAAATCGCCAACAACGGACTGATCAGTATCAATGGCAGTCCCGTTAATAACCAATGAGCTATGACCTTTGAAATCACCACAAGTTGCAACGGGATCGGCATCAACATCATTTGTTCAAGCGCACCATCTTGAAAATCATCGCGAAACAGACGTTCTAAAGATAATAGAGCAGATAGCAATGCCGCTACCCAAACAATGCCTGCTGCAATACGTGCTAACAAATTTGGCTCAGGACCAATACTGAGGGGAAACAACGTAATGACAATGATAAAGAACCACAGTGGGTTCAAAATGTCAGCTTGGCGGCGAAAGGCAATAAGCAGCTCACGGCGAATAATGGTTGTCATTGCAGCAATCATCTCAATCACCCAATTTAATTTTTCTGAGTTTCGGGCTATCTGCAAACATATCTTGGTGTGTCGTCAAGATTACGATGCCCCCATTATCGACATGGTTGGAAAACAGTGACTCAAGCACTTTGACACCCTGTTTGTCGATAGCAGTTAGCGGTTCATCAAGAATCCAAAGAATCTGATGACTTAACCAAAGGCGAGCCAACGCCACGCGTCTCTGCTGCCCAGCAGACAGTTGTGCAACGGGCACATCTTCTCGACCTGCCAATCCAACTTGAGTCAGGGCATGAAAAATCCGTTCTGAAGAGGAATCTGAATTATGAATCGATTGATAAAAGCGTAAATTTTCAAACGCAGTGAGCTCTCTTTTTACCCCGGTTTGATGGCCTAAAAAAAGCAAGTCTTGATGGAACTGGTCGCGGCTTTTTTCGATCGCCTCTCCTTTCCATTTGATGGAGCCTTCATCTCTATCGCCAAGCCCAGTCACGATTCGAAGTAGCGTTGTTTTACCCGTACCGTTTCGACCTTCAATCTGCACCAACTCACCGGGTTTGATTTCAAACTGAAGATTTTCAAAAAGGACGCGTTCATCGCGAATAGCAGTTAAATTGGATACTTCTAGCATAAGGCTTCATAGCGACACAAATTAGAGGGGTATATTAGCACACCTAATAAGTGACAAGACAGGATAACAAAGCCTCTATGTTTGTCAGTTGGTGAGAATTTGTTAACCTGTTATCACATTTATTTAAATTTACCTCTATAGAGTGATAAGTCTCTCAATATTATTGAGTTCCTTGAACTTTCCACCTCTATTCCTTCAGATGCATGAATCATTGAGAAATAGCCATTTTTGGCCAAATACAAAAAAAGAAGCCGAAGCTTCTTTTTATCTCTCTAACTCTTGAAATCACACTATCGACGACGCGTCGGTGCTTTTTTTGCCGCCGTTTCGTCTAAGTCCGACAATTGGCTGCTTAGCGGTGGAATTTTCTCTTTACCTGCAATTTTCTTTTGCAGAGAAAGCATCAACTCGGCTTCTGCTTTTGGCAGTTCGCACTCTTTAATCAGCTCGTTGACGTCTGCGCCAAGTTGAACCATTTTGCTGGCGCGAGTATACAAACGCCCATCGGTATCCGCTTGTTCAAGCTCAACCACGCGCTCTGTTAAGTGTTGAATGATCTCTTGCTGTTCGCTGACCCGTTGGCCTAAACCGATAACAACCGATCTCACTTCCAATAGCTGCTTGTTCGCTTTTTGTAACTCTTTCTCGCTGCTACGTAGCTTCTGCCCTTGGCTATCCAAACGGGTTTGCAACGTCGCTTTTATCCGTAGCTGAAGTACAACCAACAACAGTAAGACGAAAAGTCCAGCACCAACAAGCAACGCTGGACTATTAGAAAACATCTCAACCATTATAGATGAGCCATGTCATCCCATTCTTCATCCGTCAACAACTTGTTCAGGTCTACCAAGATCAGCAACTTACCATCGCGGTTGCTCACACCTTGGATAAACTTAGCACTCTCATCCGTACCAACAGATGGGGTTGAATCGATTTCTGAAGAACGTAGGTAAACCACTTCAGCAACACTGTCGACAAGAATACCAATCACTTGATGCTCAGATTCAATCACGATGATACGGGTGTTGTCTGTCACTTCACCTTCCATCAAACCAAAACGAGAACGTGTATCGATAACCGTTACGACGTTGCCACGTAGGTTGATGATACCTAAAACGTAATCTGGCGCGCCCGGAACTGGTGCAATTTCTGTATAACGAAGCACTTCACGAACTTGCATTACGTTAATGCCGTAAGTTTCTTCTTCCAGCTGGAACGTCACCCACTGAAGTACTTCATCATTTGTGTGATCTTTTTTAACTTCTACTTCGTTAGAATGAGACATGGCTAATCCTCGTTAATGTCGTTCCCGACTTCTCAAAATTCTGAATTTAATGATTTTACATCCAGTCCGGCATTTAGCATGGAAATTAATGCGTCTACATGAATTAAAGCACACATTTTCTCTTTCACCATGCCAGCAAGCCAAGGACGCTTACCCGATTGCTCGCGCCAACGCACTTTTTCTGGATAAAGAAGCTCAGTGCCCAGCAACTTATTGCTGGCTAAACCCCACATGCTATTACCTAGCATGACAATATATTGATAGTTCGACTTGTATTCTTCATCAGCCAGTTTGTCTGGCATGACCCAACGTGCCGTATCAACCACATCCAGTTGCTGATCCCGATTGGTTTGCAAACCAAGGTACCAACCCGGTCTGCCGATTAAGTGGTTCAACTGTGTCAGTTGATGGATGCCACCCAACTCATCCAACGGAACAGCAAAAGTGACGCTGTTGACATCAAAATAGAGCACTTGGAAAGCGATATCTCGTTGAGTCGAGGTCCAATCTTTCTTTTCACTAGCAGACGTTTGCGTTTCTAACTCAACCTGAACGTCTTCGGCGATTTGCTCTACTTTAGCTTCAATGGTTTCAATTTCAGGTTCGAGCTCGACGGGCGCAATTTCTGGCTCCTCGACATCGACTTGCCAATCCTGAATCTCTTCAACCACTTCGGTTTCTACTGTCCAATCTTGGATTTCCTCTTCCAAGATGGCGACGGGTTCTTCTTCGATGACAGCGACGTCTTCGACAACCTGATTGGTTTCTTGCTGAAGCTCAGCGATGGACGCGGTGTTTTGCGCCAAAATATCGTCGATGCCCAATTCGTCAACGACATTGGTTGACTCAAGTTGACTGAGTAGGCGTTCAACATCTTCCAGATTCGGTGCTTCAAACTCTTTTAGCTCTGTTTCGGCATAGCTATAAGACTCTGGCTCTGAATACTTGATTTGCAGTTCTGGTTCGTAAGGCACCCCAGACCAATCGGCAGCGTGCTCATCCTCTTCAACAATAAGCTCCAGCTCTTGCTCTTCGTCTAAAAGTGCGCTGAAGTAATCATCTAACGCTTTTTCACTGGATAACACCGCTTCTTTGCTACTCATCAATCGCTAACCTCTCTAAGTAAATCAGCAATTGTTTGTAGGCAAATACCCCGCGGCTTCCTTCTGCAAAATGCGAAGCGGGTAAACGTTTTAAGCTCGCGTCTCTGAACTTGGTGTCAATTGGCACCGCCGATGTCCAAACTTGATTTGGGTAATCTTTCTTAAGCTGCGTTAACGTTTGTAACGACGCCTTGGTGCGTTTGTCGTACATCGTTGGCACAATGGTGACCTTAAAGGGATCTCGACGCGATTTTTGCATAATCGCGAGCGTACGAATCATTCGCTCTAAGCCTTTCATGGCTAAGAATTCCGTTTGAACTGGAATTAAGATTCGGTCACTGGCCGCCAGAGCATTGACCATCATGACACCAAGAATTGGCGGACAATCAATCAGCACATAGTCATAATCTTTGGACAACGCGATTAACGCACGCTTTAAGATTAAGCCCATTCCACTACGGTTGCCCATCACTCGGTCTAAGGTCGCCAAAGACATATGCGCGGGTATGATATCGATCCCTTCTACATCTGTTTTCAACAACAACGGTTTAACCGCTTCACGCGTAAACTCTTTAAGTTGAAAAAGATCAAATAGACTGCTGGTGACCGCATCGGGGTCGAAGCCTAAATAGGTCGTTAGTGATGCATGCGGATCGGTGTCAACCAAAAGAACACGATGGCCTTTTTTGCTCAGTAGCCCAGCTAGAGTGACGGTGGTGGTGGTTTTACCAACACCACCTTTTTGGTTTGCAACACTCCAAACTATCATATCTGTCCTTATGCTAGTCCCACTTCAACTAGCATACGTTCGGCGATACGTTCCAAAGGCAGGTCTTCAGTTGACAATCCTGCTTTGGCCACAGCCTGTGGCATGCCATAAACAACACAGCTATCTTCATCCTGAGCCCAGATAGTCGCCCCTGCCGATTTCAGCATGCGCGCACCTTCACGGCCATCCGCACCCATCCCGGTCAAAACCATAGAGAGAACTTTGTCGGCGTAAATTTTTGCTGCAGATCCAAAAGTGACGTCCACGCAAGGCTTGTAGTTCATGCGTTCACCACCATCGATAATGCGCAATCTTGCTGCACCAGGGCGGCCATCTATCATCATCTGCTTGCCACCTGGCGCCAAATAAGCGACGCCCGCTTGTAGCACGTCGCCATCTTCCGCTTCTTTCACTTGAATCTTACACAGTGAGTTTAGGCGGCTAGCAAAAGCGGCTGTAAATGTCGCCGGCATGTGCTGGATAAGTACAATGGGATGAGGGTAATTTGCTGGTAGCTTGGTCAGAATTTTCTGCAATGCGACAGGCCCGCCGGTTGAGGTACCAATCGCGGTGAGCTGATATTTTTTTCCTGAAGCTCTGAATTTAGCCGCCACAGGCGCACGAGAAACAGGGGCTTGTGCAGGCGCCTCACGGCGTAACCCTGTCGTTGGGCGATTTAACGTACTTTGTGGTCTTTCTTGAACTGACGCAGAAGAGGCCACGGGACGACGCATAAATGCACGCTTTGAAGCAATCTGAATGACACGCTGTTGCAGTAGCGAAACGGCTTCATCTCGGTTACGAGCAATATCTTCAAATTTCTTCGGTAAGAAATCCAAAGCACCGGCATCCAGTGCATCTAGCGTTGCTTTTGCACCATCATGAGTAAGCGAAGAAAACATCAAAATAGGCGTCGGTACCGACGCCATGATTTCACGAACAGCTGAAATGCCGTCCATGACAGGCATTTCAATGTCCATAGTGATGACGTCCGGCTTGAGTCGTTTGGCTTTTTCAACCGCCTCTTTACCATTTACCGCCACATCAATCACTTCTAGGCGCGATTCTGCATTGATGATCTCACTCACCCGACGTCGGAAAAAACTGGAGTCATCAACTACTAATACTTTTATCGCCATTTGAATCCTTATTGTAATACTAAGCCCTGATTACAGACGCGATGCCGCTGCGTACTGTTTTAGCAAATCAGGAACATCCAGAATCAGAGCAATATGCCCATCACTGGTGATCGTTGCACCCGCCATACCCGGTGTACCTTGCAGTAAGTTGTCTAATGGCTTGATAACCACTTCTTCTTGACCAATCAAGGTATCCACAACAAAACCGACGCGTTGACTGCCGATTTGTACGATAACGACGTGACCATGTCCTTTACGCAGTTGCGCTTTACCAGACTTAGGTGCGAGCCAGTTTTGTAGATAGAACAGCGGAATCGCTTTTTCACGTACGATGATGGTTAACTGACCATCAACAACGTTGGTACGGCTAAGATCTAAATGGAAGATTTCATTCACAGAAGCCAATGGCAACGCAAACGGATGGCCAGCCACACCAACCATAAGTGTTGGTAGAATCGCCAAGGTCAACGGAACTTTGATGGTGATCTTGGTTCCTTTGCCCAATTCTGAATCGATATCAATCGAACCATTTAGGGTATTGATCGCGGTTTTCACCACGTCCATACCTACACCACGTCCAGAAATGTCTGAAATTTTCTCTTTACTGGAGAATCCTGGTGCAAAGATCAAGTTGAAACATTCTTTGTCGGACAAACGGCCAGCAGCATCTTCATCCATCATGCCGCGTTTCACTGCGATGCCACGAAGTTTATCTGGGTCCATACCGCCGCCATCATCGATGATCGCTAGCTCAATATGGTCGCCCTCTTGAGATGCAGAGAGGATGACTTTACCCGTGCGAGACTTACCTGCTTTCGCACGGTCATCAGGCATCTCAATACCATGGTCAACCGAGTTACGCACCAAGTGGATCAAAGGATCCGCAAGCGCCTCAACAAGGTTTTTATCGAGATCCGTTTCTTCACCGCGCATTTCCAGCACGATGTCTTTTTGTAGGTTACGCGCCAAGTCACGAACAACGCGAGGGAAACGGCCAAAAACTTTCTTAATTGGCTGCATGCGCGTTTTCATTACTGCGCCTTGCAGGTCCGCAGTCACCACATCTAGGTTAGCTACCGCTTTCGCCATCTCTTCATCGTTACTGTTCAGACCGAGACTCAAAAGACGATTTCGAACCAGTACAAGCTCACCAACCATGTTCATAATGGTGTCCAGCGTCGACGTATCAACACGCACCGTCGCTTCTGCCTGTGGTTTCTTCGCTGCTTGTTGCGTCGCTGGGGCTTTCGCTTCTTGTACCGCCGGTGCTTTTACTTCTGCGCGAGCTGGTGCAGGCGCCGCCGCTGGCTTCGACGCAACTGGTGCTGCTGGTTTCGCTGGCTCTGGCGCAGGAGCCACATTTGCTGATGCAGGCTTGGTTGCGAAATCCAACTCCTCAAGGGTCGGACCTTTGCCTGAACCATGCAGCTCGTCCAATAGCTTTTCGAACTCTTCGTCGGTCATCAAGTCGCTATCACCAGCACTTGGGGCTTTTGCCGCTGGTTTAGCTGGCTCTGGCGGTGGCGCTGCTTGGAAGTCAGACGCCGATGGGCTTTTGCCTGCACCGTGTAACTCGTCTAACAGTTTTTCAAATTCGTCGTCCGTGATGTCACCGCTATCTACCGATGCGCTCACTGGTGGTGGCGTCGGTGCTGCTGGCGCAGCTGCTTGTGCACTCGGTGCAGCCCCTTTGCCATGCAGCTCATCAAGCAGTTTTTCAAACTCATCTTGAGTGATTTCATCCACTGAAGAAATCGCGGAGCTGGCTGGCGCAGGCGCTTCGGCTACAGGTTCTGGAATAATTTCAGGTTCAGGCTCTGCTACAACGACTTCTTCTGCGACTGGGGCAGCCACTTCATCTTCCGATTCAGGGCGACACAAACGATGCAGCTCGTCGAGCAATTCAGGATCCGCAGCTTCGAGAGGCTCTCGATCTTGAACCGCTTTAAACTGATGGTTTACCGTGTCTAAGGAACGCAGCATTGTATCCATTAGGCTTGGAGAAACGGAACGTTGGCCATTGCGCAATACGTCGAACACGTTTTCCGCACCATGACAAGTTTCAACCAACTCGGTGAGCGACAAAAATCCAGCGCCACCTTTAACGGTATGGAATCCACGGAAAATAGCATTGAGAAGATCCCTGTCTTCTGGGTTATTTTCCAATTCTACTAACTGCTCAGAAAGCAGTTCCAGAATTTCCCCGGCTTCTATTAGAAAGTCCTGAAGGATATCTTCGTCTAAATCGTAGCTCATACGTTACCTTTAAAATCCAAGACTGGATAACAAATCATCGACTTCATCCTGCGATGCAACTGCGTCTTCACGCAACTCGGGGTGCAAAATCGGACCCTCTGGCTCGCTGCCACTTTTTTCTTTTTCGGCAAGATTCTGTGTTTCTTGAGTTTTGTCCTTCGGCGGTTTATTTCCAGCAAACACCGTTAGGATATCGACCAATCGCCCTTCCACTTCGTTTACGAGAGTGATGACACGACGGATAATCTGCCCAGTTAAGTCTTGGAAATCTTGTGCCATCAAAATTTCTGTTAACTGGCCGCGTAATTCTGTGCTATCGCCTTCGACTTGAACTAAAAGATCTTCGATACGATGGCAAAGGGCCTTGAATTCACTCAATTCGATGCGACCGTGCATCAGTTCATTCCACTGAGGACGGACTTGTAGCAAGCATTCGTGAAGATTATCGGCTATTGGGAGACAGAGCTCGACAGCATCCATGGTCTTGTTTGCTGCGAGTTCGGTTTTTTCGATGACATATTGAAGGCGATCCCTTGCATCTGGGATTTCATCGTTTGTAATTTCTGTCATCCGTTGATCTAAGCTGAAATTCTTCAGAGAAGTGTGCAGATCTCGAGTAAGCGAACCAATCTCTTGCAGCATTGGATTGCCTTTTTCCTCATAGATCGACGCAACCAGCTCATCGGCGGCTGCCTGCTCTCCCTGTTCCAGTAATTCAACTAGAGACTTTGCTTGCTCTAATGAGATCATTCTGAATAGACCCTTTTCGTTTATGCTTCGGAAGCATGCTGCGTTTATGAGCTGCCAATATAATGGTTGGCATTGAATAAATGCTTATAGCAGCTCTGACGAAGTAATCTTCAAACGAGGTTTATAAACGTTCAAAAATTTTATCTAGTTTTTCTTTCAGGGTTGCTGCGGTGAATGGCTTAACAATGTAACCATTAACGCCTGCTTGAGCCGCTTCGATGATTTGCTCACGCTTCGCTTCTGCGGTGATCATCAGCACTGGTAGATGCTTCAGCTCAGCGTCTGCGCGAATGTTTTTCAGCAGATCGATACCCTGCATGCCAGGCATATTCCAATCCGTAACGACGAAATCGAAATCACCTTTTTTCAGCATAGGTAACGCTGTCAGACCATCATCAGCTTCTTGAGTGTTATTGAAACCCAAATCACGAAGCAGGTTCTTTACAATACGGCGCATTGTTGAGAAATCGTCAACAATAAGGATCTTCATGTTTTTATTCAAAATTGCCTCCACTGAATGTCAAAATCAGTGTTTTAATCATTTTGTGTCCAAGCACTAAGCTTAGTGCGCAAACGTTGCATTGACTGGCTCAATATCTGACTGACGCGAGACTCGCTAACACTCAGAATTTCCCCAATTTCTTTTAAGTTTAGCTCTTCATCATAATAGAGCGAAAGTACCAAAGCTTCACGTTCTGGTAATTGTTTTATTGATTCAACCAGCGCTTTTCTGAAATATTCATCAGCAACGCCCTTAAACGGAGTGTTGTTGTCTGAATCTTCCACCGATGTGATCACATCATCCGACACACCAAGATCTTCAATACCAATCAAACGAGAACAATTGATATCTGTCAAAGCACTGTGATACTGCTCTAAAGACAATCCCATGTGCTTTGCTACTTCGGCATCAGTAGGATCTCGGTTTAGCAATCCCTCAAGTTCGGCTATCGCTTGGCTGATCTCTCGATTGCTTTTGTGTACCGAGCGAGGCACCCAATCACCACGCCTGATATCATCAAGCATAGCACCACGGATACGAATGCCAGCATAAGTTTCAAAACTTGCGCCTTTTGAGGCGTCATAATTTTGTTGAGCTTCTATCAGGCCAATCATACCCGCTTGGATCAGATCCTCGACCTGAACACTAGGAGGCAATCGCCCTAACAAATGGTGAGCAATGCGTTTGACCAGCACAGAATACCTTTCTATGAACAGTTTTTGACTGTTCACATTTGCATGCTGATCATAAGTGAGCGCTTTATTCACCAAAAGGTTCCTCTATAAATGCATTTCGTGTCAGCAATCGTTCAACGAAGAACTCCAAATGACCACTTGGGCTCTTTGGAATTGGCCAGGTCAGCGCTTTATTTGCTAACGAACTGATGGCCAAGGCGGCTGGAGAACGCGGGAAAGCGTCCACAACAATTTTTTGTTTTTTAACCGCTTGTCGAACTTTATCATCTAACGGAATACATGCTACGAGTTCGAGGCTCACATTCAAGAATCGCTCTGTGACCAACGTCAATTTTGCAAACAATTCTCGACCTTCTCGGTAGCTTCTGACCATATTTGCAACAATCTTGAAGCGTTGAACCTGATGCTCTTTACTCAATAGCTTAATTAAAGCATATGCATCGGTAATTGAGGTAGGTTCATCACACACTACGACAATCACATCCTGAGCTGCACGTGAAAAACTGATTACCATATCAGAAATGCCGGCTGCTGTATCTATCAGCAACACATCCATATCGTCTTCTAGGCTACCAAAAGCACGAATCAGACCCACATGTTGTGCATGTGAAAGCTCTGTCATACTCTGTGTTCCAGAAGTGGCTGGTATTATTTTAATACCATATGGTCCTTCAACAATAGCATCTTTTAGCTCACATTCACCTGCTAATACATGTCCTAAGTTACGTTTTGAACGAATTCCGAGCATAACGTCGACATTAGCCAGACCTAGGTCAGCATCCAGTACCATTACTTTCTTCCCTTGGCGAGCCATCGCAATGGCCAAACCTAGGGTCACATTTGATTTACCCACGCCACCTTTACCGCCAGTAACTGCAATCACTTTGGTCAATGATGGTTGTGTTAAGCGACGGAGGCCGCTAGCTTGATCGTGTATCATATTCTCAGTCATAGTAGTCCGCCGCCTAGAATCCTTCGTTGTCACTGTTCCAGTAGTGAGGTTCATTCTCTGTCGACTTCTCAAGCAGTTCATTCGCTTTCGCGATCAAATATTTTGGTTGTGCTATCACGATGTCTTCGGGAACTCGTTGCCCATTGGCGATATACGCCACAGGTAGCGCGTTTTGAATCACAACACTGACAAATTCGCCCAAACTGAGTGACTCATCCAGTTTGGTCAGGATGCAACCTGAAAGTGGAATTCTTCGAAAATGATCAATGGTCTCTTGCAGCACTCGTCTTTGAGCTGTAGCGGGAAGTACTAAATAACTATGAATAACTTCACCACTCTCCTGCATCAAGGTATCGAGCTGTTCTGATAATCGGACATCTCGCTGCCCCATACCCGCTGTATCGACCAAGATCAGTTTTCTGTTTCTGAGCTGATAGATTACATCGGCTAACTCTTTAGAATCTTTAGCAACTTTTACGGGACAACCCATAATTCTTCCATAAATAGAGAGTTGCTCATGCGCACCGATTCGATATGTATCGGTCGTCACTAACGCGACATTGTTCGCGCCATACTCCATGGCTGCTCGCGCTGCAAGTTTGGCTATCGTGGTAGTCTTCCCAACTCCTGTTGGGCCCAACAACGCCACAACACCACCACGTTTAAGAATGTCCTGTTTGGTCACGCTAATTTGGTCAGAGACCAAAGCGAGCAACGCCTTCCACGCACGGGCAGGCTTGGTATCTTCTGGAATGTAACACGCCATCTGATCCGCCAGTTCAGGCGACACACCCATACGCTCGAGACGTTTGATAAGCATGGCACGCAGCGGTTCTCTTCTTTCCACTTCCTGCCACAACAAACCCGATACCTGATGCTCAAGCAAACGACGAATCGATGTCATCTCTTCGCGCATGTTCTCTAGCTCGTTAGAACCTTCTTCCTGCTCAGTTTGAGGCTTACGGCGGTCGTAACGCGTTGGGTCAAGACGAGGCTCTGGGCGTGGAATACGACGGTCTTCCGCAATCAGCTTTGCCAAAGGCGAGTTTTCGCGAATACGGACATTGCCATTTTGCTCTTCACGATGCTTATTTTGTCTTTCCAGCAATGAGTTCAGAGAGTCGGCCGATTCGTCTCGGTAGCTGCTCTCTTCGCTTGTATTGCTGTACTGCTTAAGCATATTGGCAAAGCGTTTGGTCATGGATCCGCCATCGGTCTTCTCGCTCTGCAAACTGACGCGATCGTCTTGAAGATCGCGAGTCGCTTTACGTGCGGGAGGCGCAGTGTATTGCCCTGCTGTCGACGGGGTTGCTGTCGCTTGTCGGCGACTTAAATTAGGCATGCTGCCAAAAGTGGAGGATTGATTGTCACCATCAATCGCAGCGACAATTTCAACGCCACCGGCCACTTTTTTATTCGACATGATGACAGCATCAACGCCAAGTTCTTCTTTTACTTGGAGTAATGCAGTTCGCATGTCTTTGGCAAAAAATCGTTTTATTTTCAAACCATTCGTCCATTAAACAGGGCTTAACCATCAGTTATTAATTAATAGATCAGTTACCCACAGCCTGTACAATTCGAATTTGTTTTTCGTCAGGAATTTCCTGATACGAAAGCACTCTGAGGTTAGGAATCGTGTTCTTAACAAATTTCGCCAGAGTGGACCGCAGCACGCCAGAGGTGAGCAAGACTGCTGGTTCGCCTTTGAGCTCTTGCTCCTGAGTCGCCATCATCAACGATGATTGCAATCTTTCAGCCAAACCTGGTTCGATGCCCGCAGACTCGCCACCTGACGCTTGCATGGTCTGATGCAATATTTGTTCCAGCTCTGGAATCAAGGTAATAACCGGCAGTTCTGGTTCTATTCCATTGATTTCCTGAACGATTAGTCGCTTCAATGAAATGCGTACCGCCGCCGTCAGGATGTCGGGTTCTTGACTCTTTGAAGAATATTCAGCCAAGGTTTGTACAATAGTACGAATGTCCCGAATTGGAATCGCTTCATTCAGTAGGTTTTGCAACACTTTCACCACAGAGCCCAACGCCAATTGGTCAGGAACAAAATTCTCGACCAACTTCGGTGCACTTCGGCCCAGCATTTCCAGCAAGTTCTGTACTTCTTCGTGGCCTAAGAGCTGAGAGGCATTGTTGGTTAGAAGCTGGCTCATGTGGGTAGCCAGTACGGTCGAAGAGTCCACCACGGTGTAGCCCAATGCTTGAGCATGTTCTCTTTGGTCTGGTCGAATCCAAACCGCTTCCAGTCCAAATGCAGGGTCGATAGTCGGTTCACCATCGATCATGCCATACACTTGACCTGGGTTAATGGCCAGTTCTTGATCGGGGCGAATTTCGGCTTCACCCACAGCCACACCCATCAAGGTGATTCGATAACTGTTCGGAGTGAGTTCTAAATTGTCACGAATGTGCACTGGCGGGATCAGAAAGCCAAAATCTTGCGAGAGCTTCTTACGAACCCCTTTCACGCGTTCAAGCAGTTCGCCACCTTGGTCTCTATCTACCAATGGGATCAAGCGATAACCCACTTCCAAGCCAATGATGTCGACCGGCTGTACGTCATCCCATGAGAGTTCACGTACAGAGGGGGCATTGCTGCTGTCTGCCACCACGGGCACTTTCGGTTCTTTGGCCTTTTGCTTCTGCTTCTTATCAATGAAGTAAGCGCCCGTTCCGGCGATCGCCGCTAACGACAGGAAAGCAAAATGAGGCATACCGGGTACAATCCCCATAATGCCAAGAATCGCCGCGGTGATCGTCAGTGCTTTTGGATTATCAAACATTTGGAAGAGCATCTGCTCACCCATGTCTTCATCGGTATTCTGACGAGTCACCATCATCGCCGCTGCGATAGAAAGTAACAGGGATGGGATCTGCGCTACCAGACCATCACCAATGGTTAGCAATGTATAGATTTTGATGGCGTCGGAGAAACCAAGGTCATACTGCGCCATACCAATGCTCAAGCCACCAATGATGTTGATGAACAAGATCAAAATACCAGCGATGGCGTCACCTTTAACGAACTTCGATGCACCATCCATCGAGCCGTAGAAATCGGCTTCTTTGGTCACTTCAAAACGGCGTAAACGCGCTTGTTCTTGGTCTATCAAGCCTGCGTTCAAATCAGCATCGATCGCCATCTGTTTACCAGGCAAAGCGTCCAAGGTGAAGCGAGCACTTACCTCAGAAATACGACCCGCACCCTTGGTGACAACCATAAAGTTAATGATCATTAAGATCAGGAACACCACAAGACCAACGGCGTAGTTACCGCCGATTACCACGTTACCGAACGCTTCGATAACGTTACCCGCTGCGTCTCCCCCTTCGTGACCCTTCAGAAGAACCACACGCGTTGAGGCAACGTTCAAGGCCAATCTAAGCAAGGTCGCAATCAGTAGAACGGTAGGAAAGGCAGCGAAGTCGAGTGGTCTTCGGGTATAAACCGTCACCAATAGCACCACCATGGCTAAGGCGATGTTAAAGGTAAAAAACATATCCAGTAGAAACGGAGGAATTGGCAATACCACCATGGCCAAGGTGGCCAACACCATAATCGGTGCGCCAATGGCTGGTACTGAACGTTGGGGGATTTTAGGCAACTTATCTGCAAACGGCAGAGTAAATTTCTTAGCCATTACTTCGTCTCAATGGATAGCTTTAAGTTATTGATATGGAAGACAACGACTGTCGTCATCTGTATTTATCATCCGAATTAGGTGCTAGCTAGCAATCTCTATACCAGCTCATGCGCCAAAATAATGACAAGACACTTAGGACCAAAAGAATCGCCGACTATCAATGTCTTAGATCGGGTGGAATCGGTAGATCATAGTCTTTCAATTTCGGTCGATGGCCACCCCGCTTCCGGTACTGCTTCAACTGGAACACGTAAGCCAGTATTTGCGCAACCGCGGTAAATAGACCATCAGGGATTTGCTGTTCAAGCTCGGTGGAATAATAGAGCGCACGCGCCAATGGCGGCGCTGGTACAATAGAAATATCGTGCTCGCGTGCCACTTCACGTATTTTCATCGCCATGTGGTCCGTCCCTTTCGCCACTACCACTGGCGCTCTGTCGCTGTTCTGCTTATAACGCAGTGCAACAGAAAAGTGCTCCGGGTTGGTCACTATCACATCCGCTGTCGGAACGTCCGCCATCATACGTCGCTGAGCGGCTTCGCGTTGCAACATACGGATACGGCCTTTCACCTCAGGTTTACCTTCGGTGTCTTTGTATTCGTCTTTCACTTCTTGCTTGGTCATTTTCAGTTGGTCAGCGTGTTGCCAAATCTGAAAAGGAATGTCGATCGCCACCACAATTAACAACGAGCAACTGATCAGCAAAACGAAGTTCAACAATATGTCCAAAGCGTGGAAAATATTCTGCGGATACACATCCAAACTGAGTTGGATTAAGTCTTCCTGTGAAGCTTGAATTAGGTAGATCGCTACGCCTGTGACCAAGGCGACTTTCAAAATTGATTTGATGAGCTCAACCCAACTTTGCAAGCCAAACATACGTTTGATGCCGCTCAGTGGGTTCATTTTCGATAATTTTGGCGTCGCCGCTTCCACTGAGAAACTGATGCCACCAACGCCGGCAGAACCAATCGCAGCAGCGACAAAAAGCGCAAACAAAATGAGCAGCAGAGGAAGGAGCAAAGCGCTTAATGCGCCGCTGGCAATATCAAACAGCTTACTGGGGTCAAAAATTTCTTCACGGGAAAGGCTAAACAAACGCCCCATCGCTTTGAACAACGCCCTTGCGAGGCTTTCGCCGAACCACATCAGGGAAACGGCACCAATCACCAATACAGACACAGAAGCCAGCTCTTTTGAGCGGGCAACTTGGCCTTTTTCCCGTGCTTGCTGTAACCGTCGGGGCGTGGCTTCTTCGGTACGTTCTTGACCGTCTGACTCTGCCAAACCAGCCTCCTAGCAATTCAAACGAATAAATCGGCAAACCTGCTGTTCGCCTTGCAACCAGTACAGCTCATAGTGACTGTATAAGCCAGCCAAGATGTACCAACAAATCAGTAAACCCACCAACAAGGCGAAAGCAAAACCGAGGGAGAAAATGTTCAGCTGCGGTGCAGCTCGGGTCATCACCCCGAAGGAGAGGTTGATGGTCAGCAGTGCAATGATGCCCGAGAGTGACATACTCAGCGCCGTTTTGAACATGATGCCCAGCCACAACGCCAGTTCACGAAAATCAACCGCATTCAATGAACCACTGCCTATGGGCAAGGTTTTGAAGCTAAACAGCACCAATTGCAGCATTTTCAGGTGACCATCGGTGGCGAGGAAAAACATGGTCGACAGGAACATAAACAACTGACCAAGCAACGGCGTGTTCTGACCATTGGCAGGGTCCACCATGGATGCGAAACCCAAACTCGATTGCATACCCAAAATCTGACCCAGCAGGACAAAGGTCTGGATGATAAACTGCGTCACCATCCCCATTGCCACACCGATAACAATTTGCTCAAAGGTCGTCAAAAAGCCTTGGAACGAGAGCAGCTGGAGCTCTTCTGGCACCGCCGGAATCGCTGGCATTAAGGCCAAGGTGATGGCAAGGCTAAGGTAGAGACGAATTCGAGGAGAAACAAAACGCGCACCCGTCACCGTCATCACCATCAACATGGATGAGATACGGGTGAAAGGCCAAAAATAGTTGGCTATCCAGTCCAGAATAATGGTGGTTGGATATTCCATCGCTCCTCCCGCCTAGTACAGAACTTGCGGAAAACGCTCCACGAGCGCGAAAAAGTACTCCATCAACATCTGTGTCATCCAATGGCCAAAGAGCATTAGCGCTAATAAAGTCACAATCAGACGTGGCAAAAAGCTCAGGGTTTGTTCGTTGATCGAGGTCGCCGCCTGAAAAATTGCCACAATCAAACCCACCAACAAACTGGGAATAATGATGGCACACACCATGATGAGAACCATCCACAGTGCTTCACGAAACAGCTCAACAAAAACTTCAGGTGTCATTGCGTCTCCTTACCGCTATAAGGCAAAACTGCCTGCGAGAGTGGAAAGGATCAGGTTCCAGCCATCAACTAACACGAACAACATTAGCTTAAACGGCAGCGAGACGATCATCGGTGACAACATCATCATACCCATCGCCATCAGTACCGAAGCCACAACAAGGTCAATGATAAGGAACGGCAAAAACAGCATGAATCCGATTTGGAATGCGGTTTTCAGCTCAGAGGTGATAAACGCGGGAATCAACACCGCCATAGAAACGTCTTCTGGATTGGTGGCCTGCTCTCCTGACATATTGACGAATGTCTCGAGATCTTTCACGCGTGTTTGCTTGAGCATGAACGCTTTCATTGGCCCTTGTGCGGCATCAAACGCTTCACGGGCGGTGAGCTGCTCATTAAGGTACGGTTGAACCGCTTGTTCATTCACTTCGTTAATCACGGGCGACATGATAAAAAAGGTTAAGAAGAGTGCAATGCCAATAATGACCTGGTTTGACGGCGTTTGTTGCAGACCCATTGCCTGCCGCAAAATCGACATCACCACCACAATCCGGGTGAATGATGTCATCAGAATCACCATCGCTGGCAAGAAGCCAAGCATGGTCATTAACGCTAAAATCTGCAACGTGACCGAGTAGTCTTCGCTACCGTCAGGGTTGGTGGTCATGGTGAAAGCAGGGATACCGCCTCCGCTACCCACACTCATAAATTCACTCTTACTGGTGTCACTCTGCATTTGTGAAACCGTCACGCTACCGCCCGGTGCAAGATTGGCTGGCAACGCGGTCTCTTCCGCTTGTGCCCAAGCCGAAAAGGAAAATAGGGATGCCATCAGTAAGCTGAGTGATAGCCAAAACGTGGTCAGAAGTTGCTTATTGTTCATTCTTTTTCAGTAGCTGGCTAAATTGTTGTGCAAATGCCGTTT
This sequence comes from Vibrio sp. 03_296, assembly GCF_002265885.1. Lineage (NCBI taxonomy): Bacteria > Pseudomonadati > Pseudomonadota > Gammaproteobacteria > Vibrionales > Vibrionaceae > Vibrio > Vibrio sp. 03_296. The sequence continues at coordinate 26,600 of NZ_NPKW01000137.1, read as the reverse complement.
TAGCCAACTCCTCCTGTTTTAACGGATGCTCTAATTTTGCAAGCAGTTGGATAGACTGACTGGTGATGCCCACTAAAAATTGTTCTTCCCCCGCCTGAACAACGGCGATGCGCTCTCGTGTCCCCACCGCAATTTGACTCACCACCTTTAGGCCGTGTTTCTGGCCGAATGCTGGCGTTTGGATGCGCTTCATTAGCCAAGCTAAAAAGAGAATAAAAGCGATAACGAGGAGAAGAGAAGCAAACGTGGTGGCAAGGTCAAGCTCCGGCGCTTGGGACGCGGCCCAAACACGAGGAGCACTCGTCATGGCGACCAGTGCTCCTGTAAGACCAAATAAGCGATGGCGATAACGGCTTGGTCTCATAAGCATTAACGCAGTTTTTTGATACGTTCAGTTTGGCTGATCACATCGGTGAGACGGATACCAAACTTATCGTTGACCACAACAACCTCTCCGTGGGCGATCAACGTACCGTTGACCAATACGTCGAGCGACTCACCAGCCAGACGATCCAGTTAGACTACCGAACCTTGGTTAAGCTGAAGTAAGTTACGAATGCTGATTTGTGAGCGGCCCACTTCCATCGAAATCGTCACTGGAATATCCATAATGGTATCCAGTTTGCGGCGCTCATCGGCGGTGATCGGCGCAGAGGTATCTTTCAACTCTTCTAATGGCGCTGCCAATACTTCGTCAACATCAATTTCAGGCGCTGCGGGATCTTCACCCAAAGCTGCTGCCCATTCTGCCGCTAGCCTTTCATCTTCACTTGATGCCATTTTACTATCCTGTTTTTACTTACTATTTAACTCAATACTAGACGAACATTTTGCTCTCAGTCGCGAGCATTAATCATCATCGTCGTCACTTTCTAGTTCAGACATGATGTCTTTCCCTAAGAAAGTTAAATCGGTTTTCACCACATGAGGGCGTTCAATTTCTTCGGAAATTTGCACCGCCAGTTTCTCGTTAGACTGCCCCATTTTCACGCGGTAAGTGGGTAGTTCTTCTACAAACATCACGGCGTGCTTAGGCATTTCAATCGGAATCACATCCCCAGGTCGCAGTTCCATCAAATCGCGCAGCGAGATATCTTTCTCCAGCAAATTGACACGGAAATTCACAGGGCAATCCATGATTTCTTCACGCAGAGCAGAGCTCCAACGTACGTCCGTTTCCATTTTGTCCGATTGAACACCCGCATCAAGCAACTCCCGGATCGGCTCGACCATGGAATACGGCATGACCACATGGAAGTCACCGCCGCCGCCGTCCACTTCGATATGGAACGAACTCACGACAATCACTTCCGTTGGGCTAACAATGTTCGCCATACTCGGGTTCACTTCCGAGTCGAGATACTCAAATTCAACCCCCATCACAGGCGACCAAGCTTCTTTGTAATCTTCAAATACGATTTTCAGTAGAAGCTGTATGATACGTCGCTCTGTTGGGGTAAATTCGCGACCTTCAATTTTGGCGTGGAAGCGACCATCGCCACCAAAAAAGTTCTCTACCAGAATAAACACCAAACGCGCTTCCATGGTGATCAACGCGGTGCCTTTTAATGGCCTGAAGCGAACCATGTTCAAACTGGTGGGCACGTATAGCGTATTTTGGTATTCACCAAACTTCATCATTTGCACGCCGTTGATCGAGACTTCGGCGGTTTTTCTCAACATGTTGAACAAACTGATGCGCATATGACGAGCAAAACGTTCATTGATCAGTTCTAAGGTCGGCATGCGACCACGAACAATCCTGTCTTGTGAGGAGAAATCGAAATTGACGGCGCTGCCTAGATCATCATCTATCGGCTCGTCTATCTCATCGACATCATCCACCCCATGAAGGAGCGCATCAATCTCGTCTTGGCTTAATAGATCGGTCACGCTATACCTACTGAATCACAAAGTCGGTAAACAATACTTTTTCAATCACAGGCTGACCTACCGATTTCGTCAGCGCTGCTTTAATGTCATCTGTGGCTTTGTCACGAAGCTCCGTTCGGCCCGTAGGTGAACGCAACTGTTCAACCGTTGCCGAAGCAAACGTTGATAACAATGAACTTTCAATCAATGGCGAATGGTAACGGGCAAGGTTTTCATTTTCTGTACCACGAACCATCAACTGCACTTTGATTTGTACCATGCGATTGCGATTATCGCCCGTCACATTAAAAACAAAAGGTTGTGCGATATTAACGTACGCAATGGGGTCTTCAACAGGCTTTGTATCAACTTGTGCAGCGGCTTCTTCTTCCGCGGGATCGGAACCCATCAAGAAAAACGCTGCGCCGCCACCGCCGACCAATAAAACAACAACAGCAATGATAATGATGAGGAGTTTACTTTTCCCTTTTGGTGCTTCTTCACCGTTTTGCAATTCTTCTGCCATGAGCTGCTCTACCTATCAAACTTAACAATTTGTATTTTATGCGTAAAAACTGATTCCATCACGCTTTGATGTGACATTTAAGTCAAGTTTAACGTCAGCCTCAAGGTTTTCCTCATTTGAAGAGGCAAATCTGCTGTTTTGTTGTCCATTCCCTTGCCCATCAGCACTGTATTGTCTCTGCTGCTGACCAGATGCTTGCTGTTGAACCGACGAATCGGCCAATTGCATCCCTTGTTGGGCGAGCATTTCCCGCAGTCTTGGCAGTGTTTGTTCAATGATGTCACGCGCCTGTGGGTTGGTGACAGTGAAATGCACATTAGCGATGTCGTTGTTCATCGTCATGCGGATTTGCATGCGGCCAAGCTCCGGTGGGTCCAGACGAATATCAAGTTGTTTGAGGTTCTTTGACATCATCATTTGCACTTTCTCTGCCACCTGCTCATTCGCTAACTCTCGCGTTAATGGCATTGGCGGTTGTTGCGCTGCGACATTCTCTGCTCTCGTTTGTCCTGTCACTGTCTGCGCACTGTAGAGAGAGGTCGTGGGTTGAGCGCCCTGAGTCTCAGTACTTGTTTGCTTCGATGAGCCTTTTACGCTGGCAAGGCCAGCCGCCGCTAATGCCGCCTGCATCGATTGCACTTGAGATTTAGCCACATCCGGAGACGCGGCAGGATTAAACGCGGTTGGTATCGTATTCGCCGTCATGCCTTCAGGCAGAGCCATAGCCGCTTTGTCTGCGCTCAATGGGGCGGTTGTGGCTGTATTTGGCTGAGCAAGTGCTGTATGCACTGCTTGCGCTAACGCCGCGCTGCCTGCCGTTTTGGCAGCGGCGTTATCTTGATGCTTTGGCTGAGCAGATTGAGGTGATGTCCAATCGATGGCGGCATGTCGTTCACTCACGCCTTCCGAAGGGGTAAGTTGTGCCTGAGTGGTGGCCGCGATAACAGGTAATCTTGTCGTCCATTCTGATGGGGGGAAATCCGCCACCATTTGACCTGATTTCAAACCCTCGAGAATTTTTTGCTCAGGCGCGCTTAAAGGTTGTGCCGCTGCTAATTTTTGCTCGATGACCACTAATAACTCAAGTGACAACACTTGTGGTGTTTCATTTGACGACGCTGCGCTATTTTTCACCGATTTGACGCCCATGGCGCTGCTGGCAATCAACGCTTGGGGATCCATATCAGCACTTGGCTGAGCATCCTTGCCAAGTGCCGCACTATTAGCCAGGTGACCCGCTTGAGTTTGAGGCATCACCTCACGCCAATCTTGTGGCAACTCAGTTTCAGCGACTTGTGCATTGATGATTTGAGCTTGATGGGCAGCATCAATAGGTTGCGCTTGACTCACGGCTTGCTGATCAAGATGCGCGGAATAGTGGGACAAGCTTTGCCCTTGTTGGGCCGCAATCAACGCTTGATCGTCATCGAGTGCACCACGTTGTGGCTGCACAGAAGTCGCCGCTGCCGCCAAGGTTGCGCTCTCATCCAATTCTGACGATGTATTTTGTGGCAAGCCTTTGCCACTCGTCTCTTTAAGCGCCGCATTCGACTGTTCTAATTGGCCTAGAATTTTGGAGCCTTCCTGCATCACCGTTTGCTTGACATTGTCCTCTTGTGTCGCCGTTTCTTTTGCTGCGGCAGGCGCGCTTTTCAATACGTCACTGTCTGTAGTTACGCGACTAAGCGATTGATTCGATTTGGCATCTTCGCTACCAAGTACTGCTGAAGAGTCTTGGTCTGATTTCGATTCGGCCACGCGCTGGGATGAAGAGACGTCGGCTTCTGATTCTAGCTCTAGCACCTCATCAACCGAGCTATCTGATGGGCTAACCTTTGCCTCACTTGTCTCATCTGCGTCACCAAGAGCATTGCTCCCTTTGACACCTTCCGATGGAGTGCCTTGTGATGCTTTTGCTGTGACGTTGCCGTCCGCTTCTGTTTTTCCAGAGGAGAAGACTTCAGAAAGGGTCTGCAAAAAACCTTTGGCGCCCGTCGATTCGGCAGTGGCGGTTGCAGCCAAGCTTTCGCCACTTTGACTGGTGGTCTTTGCTGTCGTGGAAACGGGTTGCAGATTCACATTCATAATTCGAGTCTCTTAGCCGCGCTAAAATGGGTTAAAATCCAACGCTTTCCAGCCTTGGTATTGAGCTAAAAAAATAGCCTGCAAAAAGCAAGCCACTTATCTCATTTAGCGCCGTGAATAGAGCAAGGTGGAGAACTCATCCATCTGTTTCTGCTCTCGCTTTGCTTCTGCTTTGAGTTTCTCTTGCTGTTTTTTCTCAATCATCCACTCGTAGGATTTTCGTTGCTTGCGCACTTCTAGCCAGTAATGCTCACAGTTTTCAACTTGTTGTTTAAATTGTGTTTCTGCTTGCTTTTGCTTAGAGAGCGTTTCATCCAGTTTACCGAGGAATCGATGCAAATGAACAAACTGACTGGCCGTTAAACCATTTTGCCCTCGCTCGACGAGCTGCTGGCAATAATCCAGGCGATACTTTTCAATTTGAGCCAATTGAGCGTAGTAACCTTCCAGCTCCGATTTCGCCTTATTCAGCGCCATCACCGCTTGGTTTTCTTTCTCTTTGGTCTGCTCAAGCAGAAAGTCCATTGCGTTTTCCATCGATTACTGCACTCCAAGCACGTTCTTCAACATGTTGACACACATGGCGTAAGGCACGGTTTCTTTCATCCGTTGTTGCAAGTATTCGTCCAACTTCGGCTTCAATGTGAAAGCACTGTCGATAGCCGGATCGGTACCCGGTTTATAAGCGCCAATCGACACCAAATCTTGGTTTTTACGACAAATAGACAACACTTGGCGCACCGCTTTCGACATCAGCACATGCTCTTCTGTGGTGATCTGTGGCATGACTCGGCTCACGGACTTCTCAACATCAATCGCCGGATAATGACCCGCATCAGCCATTTCACGCGAAAGGACAATATGACCATCCAAGATGGCGCGCGACGCGTCAGCGATAGGGTCTTGAAGGTCATCGCCTTCCGTTAAAACGGTAAAGAAAGCAGTGATCGAGCCTTGTTGCGGACCACCATTACCCGCGCGCTCCACCAGCGCAGGCAATTTGGCAAACACCGAAGGTGGATAACCTTTGGTGGCAGGCGGTTCACCGACCGACAGTGCAATTTCACGCTGCGCTTGGGCAAAGCGTGTCAATGAATCCATCAGGAGCAACACATCCAACCCTTGATCACGGAAATATTCCGCAATGGTCAGTGCCGTTTGACAACCTTTCAAGCGCATAAGCGGCGATGCATCCGCGGGCGCGGCGACAACGACGGAACGCTTGCGTCCATCTTCACCGAGAATTTCTTCGATGAACTCTTTGACTTCTCGTCCACGTTCACCAATCAATCCCACCACGACCACTTGGGCGGTGGTACCACGGGTCATCATACCTAGCGTGACCGATTTACCCACACCAGAGCCCGCAAACAGGCCGATACGTTGGCCTTTTCCCACCGTAAGTAAACCGTTAATGGCTTTCAATCCGACATCAAGCGGTTCGGTAATGGGTTTGCGCGCAAGGGGGTTAATCGGTTCCGCATTAAAAGAAGCACGATGTTCAGTGTAAATTGGGCCTAAGCCATCTAAAGGGTTGCCCACACCGTCAATCACACGACCAAGCAGTTCCATGCCCACGGGCAAACCACTCTCGCTGGTTAACGGCGTCACTTTAGCACCGGGCAGAATGCCGCCGATTTGCTCGCTCGGCATCAGAAATAGATTGTCACCCGAAAAACCGACGACTTCAGCTTCCATCTGGCCCGTCATGGTTTCAACCAAACACAAACTGCCGATGGGTGCTCGACAACCTGTCGCTTCCAGCGTTAAACCGACAACACGCACCAGTTTACCGGAGGCGACTGGACGGCTGCCCAAGCCTTGCACTCTGTAGCTTTTGAGTCTCTCTGCTAGTGCAATCATCATTCACCTCCGTGGTGACGATTCTTACCACAGAAATTCTGTATCACTTGCTTGATGCGCTCTTCCATCCGGTAGCTCACGCTGGATTCGCCCGCTTCGATTTGTACATCGCCACGGTTCAGTGCTGGTTCACTGAGTAAGGTCCAGTTGCGGAAGTTGAGATCATCCTCGCCATAAGCAGAGCGGATAATGTCGACATCTTCAGGATTGAGGCGCAGCGTAATGGGATGCCCGGCAATCGGTAGACTTTCAACAGAGGCTTTCACGGTGTCTAAGATCACTTGTGGGTTGGTTTGCACCTCGACATGCACCACTTCTTTGACCAAGCACAACACCATATCCACCAGTTGTTTTTCCACTTGGTTGTTCATCAACTCTAATGGCTGAGCAAACTGGTTAGCGAGATTAATAAAGGTATCAACCTGCTGCTTGATGTGTTCTTGCCCCGCTTCAACGCCTTCATTTTTGCCCTGCTCTAGGCCCTCTTCATGACCGGCTTGAAAACCTTCCTCTTTGCCTTTATCAAAACCTTGTTTAAAGCCCGCTTCTTGACCTTGGAACAAACCTTCTTGATAAGCGCCTTGCTTGATCAGTTCGATTTGCTCTTCGGTCAACTCAAGGACATCGTCTTCTTCCGGCTGTTCGAAATCGGGCATCCAGCCAGGATCGTAGTTAAACGCCGTTTCTTTAGCTTGCTTGTTCACCTCAGAGCCGTAATCTGGCAATCCCCAACGCTGAGGTTGTGGAACGGCATCGTCTTCACCAGGGCGGATAAAACCACGTTTTCTCTCGTTAGCCATGGATCGGTTACCTCTGAATGGTCACATGTAAAACTCAGTGATTGAGTTTTCATTGTTCTTAAGGAAACAAAGCCCCAACTCGGGGCTTGTCTGTTATTACAAGAATTCGTCTGCGCCACCGGACAGCATGATTTCTCCGCTGTCGGCTAAACGACGAGCAATGGCCAGAATTTCTTTCTGCGCCGCTTCCACATCGGCAACACGCACTGGTGGCATGGCTTCGATGTCGTCTTTCATCATCTCAGCGGCACGTTTCGACATGTTCTTGAAGATCTTCTCACGAAGACCGTCATCGGCACCTTTAAGGGCTTTCTGTAGCACGTCTTGTGGGACGTCACGCAGCAATTTCTGAATACCTTGATCGTCCACTTCGATAAGGTTCTCGAATACGAACATGAGATCTTGGATTTGTGTCGCCAGATCTTCGTCTTGGTCGCGAATCTGCTCCATCAACAAACCTTCGACGTTGTTGTCGAGGTAGTTCATGATCTCTGCAGCGGCCTTCAGGCCGCCAATTTTCGCTGCTTGTGCGCCCGCTTGGCCGGCAAACTGTTTCTCCATGATTTCGTTCAACTCAGCCAGTGCTGAAGGTTGAACTTCCTCAAGGTTGGCAATACGCATCATTAAGTCAAGGCGTACTCGCTCTGGGAATTGCGCGATGATCTCCGCAGACTGATCCGCCTCTAAGTAAGACAATACGATCGTCTGAATTTGTGGGTGTTCGTTAACAATGATGCTCGCCACTTGTCGTGGGTCCATCCATTTCAACGAATCGAGACCTTTCGAGCCCGTACCCAATAGGATTTGATCCACCAAGTTGTTGGCTTTGTCTGCACCCAGTGCCGCGATCAAGGTATTACGCATGAAGTCTTCACTGCCCATACCGATGTTGGTGTACTTCTGAATGTCTTCCAAGAAAGCACGGTGCACTGCCGAGACTTTGTCTTGGCTGAGATCTTTGGCGCGTGCCATCGCACTACCCACGCGCTGAACCTGTTTTGGCTCTAAGTGGCGGATAATGCCGGCGGCGTCTTGTTCGTTTAAACTCAGCAGCAAAATTGCTGCTTTTTCTTCACCTGATATCGAACTGATATCAACTTCTGGTGTATCCATCGAGCCGTCTTCGTTCCCGTTTACAATTTCGTTAGCCATTTACCATCCAATTCTTGACCACTTGTGCTGCCAGTTCAGGTTCATTTGCCACGAGGGCACGAACCGCTTTCAGCACGTCTTCGTCCTTGTGTAGGTTAGGGAGATCGATACTAGAGCCAAACTCAAACAGCTCACCTGCATCAATATCGCTACCGATTAAGCTGGTTTCACCATCGGCACCAATCGGTAAGCCATCTGGTCCATACATTTCGTCATCGTCGTCACCCGCTGGGTTGAGAAGTTTCTTCATCGCAGGGCGGATCAGAACTAAGATCACCACAATAATGACCAAGGCACTGGCAAACCAACGAATCCAATCGTTGAAGTTAGGATGTTCCCAAATAGGCACATCCGCCAACTGCTCCTGCTCTGGTTCGGCAAATGGCATACTTAATACGTTGAGCAAGTCACCACGATTTTCACTAAAGCCAACGGTACCGACAAGCACTTGGCGAATCGCGTTAATTTCCGCCTCGCTGCGAGGTGTATACGTCACATCACCTGTATCAGGATTGATGATGGCGCGATCTTTAATGGCGACCGCGACGGTTTGACGGTTAATCACACCCATTTGCTTACGCTCATGACTGATGGTGGTGTCCAGTTCAAAGTTACGTGTCGATTCTTTACGTACCGATCCTTGACCGAGCACCGAGCCATCTTTCATTTGTGCAACATCTTGAGGAATCGACGCATCGGCAGGAGGCTGGTTACTCAGGGCACCGGGCACCCCTGCCACCATGTTGCCATTGTTGTAATCTTCAAGCGCGTATTCGCTTCGTGTCGCGGGCGTATTCGGATCAAACTGCTTACGCGTTTGCTCGACCGCACTGAAGTCCATTTCGATATCCACTTGGGCGGTATAGTTACCGAAGCCTAAGATAGGGATCAAAACGGAGTCGATTTTTTCACGCAGCGCTTGTTCTTGATTACGCTCCAACTCTTGCTCTTTGCGGCGAGCGGCTGAAACGGGATCTTGAGAACCAGAATTGAGCAAGCGACCATGTTGATCCGTGACGGTCACACGCGAGGTTTTCATCCCTGGCACGGCACTGGCTACCATGTCGACAATCGAATCGACTTCTTGCTGCTTGAGATTGGAACCGGTATTTAGGGTCAAGAATACAGAGGCGGAGGCTTCTTGGTTGTGGCGCACAAACACACTCTGTTTTGGCAACGCGAGAAGCACTTTGGCTTTGCGCACTTGCTTCATTTCTTCGATCGCTTTACCCAGTTGGCGCTCTCGACTCAGTTTCAAACGCTCTTGTTCAAGACGCTGTGAAACCCCAAACCCCATATCTTGAAGCAAGATATCGTCACCCGCTTGGGTGCTCTGATTCAAACCAGAACGCACCATATCCAATTTGATTGAATTGAATTCACTCGTTTCAACCAAAATGGTGTTGCCATCCAATTTGTAATTGATTTTTTGCTGGTCTAAATGATCCAGTACAGGTATCAGTTCTTCGGTTTCAAACACGCCCAATGGTCGCATTTCTGGCTCTTTAACCCAGAAAAACAACATGACAATCAAAGCGACACAGATTGAAATAGAGAGGACTAACACGACCTGACGTAATAAATCTAAATCACCCACGGCCATATCAAACTTAGAAGAGCTACGCTCGTCTAAATCTGGATTCTGACTGTCCATATCCATATCAGAATGCATGGTTAACGCTTTACTGGAACCATCATCAGTCAGTGCTAGATCGGTTGATTTATTTTCTTCAGCCACAGTTTACTACCCACATTAGACTGGCATGTTCATAAGGTCTTTGTATGCCTCGACCAGTTTATTTCTAACCTGTACCGTGGCTTCAAATGCGACGCTGGATTTGTTTCTCGCAATCATGACATCAGAAAGAGAAACATCCGCGTCACCGCGATCAAAGCGGGTTTGCAAATCACTTGAGCTCTTTTGCAGTGAGTTAACGTTATTGATGGCCTGATTTAGCAAGGTGCTAAAATCGGCACTGACTTTCGCGCCCGTCGCCGGTGCGGTCGTGTTGCTTGCTTCAAGCATCATGGCGCGCATTTCGCCGTTAAATCCATCAATTCTCATCGTTACCTCTAAGCCAAAAGTTTGACTAACTATTTTGCTGTAATATTGACACAGCAATTAGCATGCCATATTGCCCGTTATGGCTGGCCAGTTTACCTGAGTCAGGCAATCTGACCAAGATTTCAAATCCTATCCCGGGATCTCGATACCAGCATCGCGCATTTTGGCTAGCTTATAGCGTAAAGTTCTGGGGCTAATCCCCAGTTTATCCGCCATTTCTTTGCGGCGACCCTGACATTCAATCAGCGTTTCCAAGATAATGGCATACTCTTGATCGCGCAGCTCACTGCCTAAGCTGTCACCCACAGACAGGCCGCGAATCATGCCTTCGGGCTCCGCTTGAGCGACTGGCTTAATGTCTGGCGCAATGTGTTCTTGCTGCTGCACCACATGTTGCAAGCTGTCGGCATCTTGCCAATCCACCCCTTCAAGCAAGATATGCTCGTGGGAGATATCGCCATTTTCACTGAGGATCAGCGCACGCTGCACTACGTTATCCAGCTCACGCACATTACCCGGCCATGGGTATTGCAACAGCTTCTCCAGCGCACTTGGTGAGAAACGCGGCACTGGGATGCCTTGCTTGGTACAATGGCGCTCTGCCAAATGCTTCGCCAGTGGCGTGATGTCTCCTTGACGGTCACACAACGCAGGCCAAGTGATTGGGAAAACGTTCAAACGATAGTACAAATCTTCACGGAAGTTGCCGGCCGAGACATACTGTTTGAGATCGCGGTTACTGGTGGCCAGGACGCGAACATCAAGCTTAATGCTCTTGCGACTGCCTAAACGTTCCACTTCACGCTCTTGCAAAACACGCAGCAGTTTGGCTTGTAGATTCAAATCCATTTCGCTGATTTCATCGAGCAAAATGGTACCGCCTTGGGCTTGTTCAAATTTCCCCGGACAAGCTTGAACCGCCCCAGTAAACGCGCCTTTCTCGTAGCCAAATAGGGTTGCTTCCAACATATTGTCTGGAATGGCAGCACAGTTAATAGCAATAAAAGGCCCATCTTTGCGCGGAGAAGCATTATGAATGTAGCGCGATAGCACTTCTTTGCCCGAGCCACTAGGCCCAAGAACCATCACGTTGGCATCGGTACGAGCGACTTTGTCCGCCAATGCCAATAAGCGTAAGCTTTTTTCGTCCGCAACAACGGCATCGCCATTGTCTTCAGATTTTACAGGCGCGTAGCGGCTGACCATATTGAGCAAGACTTCCGGCGCAAAAGGCTTAGCCATGTAGTCAATCGCTCCTTCCTTCATCGCAGACACGGCGTCTTCGATGTTGGCGTACGCCGTCATCAGCAACACGGGTAAATTTGGCCAGTTTTGTTTGATGCTGCGCAGCAGTGCCAAGCCACCCATACCTGCCATTTGTACATCAGAAACGACAATATCGACCGGATTGGCTTTCAGCTTAACCAAAGCATCTTCTGCACAATCCGCTTCTAGCCATTCATAACCTGCTAATGCCAATGTGTCGACTAGCGCTTCGCGCAGACCTTCATCGTCTTCTACGATTAACACTTTGCTTTGAGCCATCTTGATTCTCCAGTGTTGTTACGCGCTCATTCTGCATCTGCAGATTGAGTTCTTTCCAAAGGGATACACATGGTGAAGCAAGCACCATCCCCTTCTTCCGATAATAATTCTAGTCGACCCTCATGAGCACGACAGACCATTTGTACCACGGCCAAACCTAAACCCGTTCCTTGAGAACGAGTGGTAAAAAAAGGTTCCATGATTTTGTTTTGCAGCTCTTTCGGCACACCAGGGCCACTGTCTTGTACTGAAATACGCAACTCACCATTGACTGGGCGGAAAAACACATCGATCTGAGCTTCTTTCCCCGCAATTTGAATGGCGTTCATCACTAAGTTGCTCAATGCAGAAGCGATGGCGTTGGCATTACCTAAAATAACCGTTTGTTCCTCTTCCACCTCTTGACCGTAATCAATATGATTGCTTTTCAATGCTGTCTCAACCATGGGCTGAAACTCATTAACCAGTTGAGCAATGGTGAAAGGTTTAATGACTTTGTTGTCGCCACCTTTGGCAAACAACAACATGTCGTTGACCTGCTTTTCCAAATCCTGCAGGCGATCCATCAGCTTTGATTGAAAGCGCTCTCGCGTTGTATTAGGCAGGTTAGGAGCAGAAAGGTTTGAGGCGTAAAGCATCGCACTAGAGAGCGGGGTTCGAACTTGATGCGCCAAAGACGCGACCATGCGTCCTAACGAAGATAACCGCTGTAAATCACTCACACGAGATTGCAACAAGCGCGTCTCGGTCAGGTCCGTGATCAAAATAAGTTGGCCTGTCGCAGAAGCCGAAATGGCTAAGCGTACTTTTCGACCATTGCGCAGGGACACTTCATGGCCATCATCTTCGCGCGGATCGAACGCAGCTTGGATCACCGAAAACCAGCGCTCGTTCACCAAGGGCACTTCTAGAATTCGATGCGCTTCTGGATTGGCTTCTCGCACCACCCCTTGAGTATCAAGCAAAATCACTCCCGCTGGCATCACATCAAGCACTTGCTTATAACGTTCTACCTGACTTTCTACCGAGTCTAAGTGGGATTGATTGGTTAAATTATCCATGCGCTGTCGAAATCTCGCCTCAAATACTAGAATAGCCTAACACGCAAAATGCATGCCAGGCTATTTTTGTTTTTTATCAATACGTTAGGTGATTGACAATAAGTTGACGCTGAAATCGCTTTCTAACGTTGCATATTGTACTTGCGCATTTTCTCAACCAATGTGGTACGGCGCATTCCCAACATATCAGCAGCACGAGCCACGACACCGCCTTGCGCTTCTAACGCTTGGTTGATCATGTTCACTTCCAAATCCGCAAGAAGTTCTTTCAAGTTAACCCCTTCAGGCGGCAAGGATTGAGGAGCATCGAAGTGGTCATCAAAGTTATTTCTCGTAGCCAGATCGAAGCTTTCTGAGAAAATGTCTTCCAACACGTCGCGCTCTTGATCTTCAATCGAATTGAACGATGACGTCTCTGGCTGAAATTCTGGAATGTCACTGTAACGATATTTGGTTGGCAAGTGATTCACATCTACCAAGCTATTTGGATAGAGGATCACCATACGCTCAACCAAGTTCGCCAATTCACGCACGTTACCTGGCCAATCATGCTCCATTAAGGAGTTGATCGCACGAGGGGTAAAACAAATTGGTAATCCCCCTTCGGCTTGCAGACGTGTCATGAGCTCCTGCAGTAACAAAGGAATGTCTTCTTTGCGCTCTTTAAGCGCAGGCATCTCAATGGGGAACACGTTGAGACGGTAGAAAAGATCTTCGCGGAACTTTTCATCGTCGATCATGGTTTCTAAATTGCGGTGTGTTGCCGCAATAATGCGCACATTGGCTTTAATGGTGGTGTTGCCACCTACGCGTTCAAAACAACGCTCTTGCAGCACACGCAGCAACTTAACCTGCATTGCCATTGGCATATCGCCAATTTCATCCAAGAAAAGTGTGCCACCTTCGGCTAACTCAAAACGCCCTTTGCGCGTGGTTAACGCACCAGTAAAGGCCCCTTTTTCGTGACCAAACAATTCACTTTCAAGTAAATCTGGTGGAATCGCACCACAGTTGATTGGCACAAAAGGACCATTACGACGTGAGGAATGATAGTGGATATTACGCGCGACCACTTCTTTACCCGTTCCCGATTCACCCAAGATCAAAACATTCGCTTCGGTCGCTGCCACTTGTTCGATTAGATGACGAACTTCTTGAATACCTAAGCTTTGACCGACAAGACTGCGGAAGAGGGTGTTCTTACGTGCCGAGGCAACAACATTTACGCCTTTACGACCCAAAAACTCTTTACAGTGTCTTAGCGCTTCGCTGAGCTGAGGATAGTTGAGTGGGAATTCCAACTCACCAATCAGGTTCGGCAGGTGTTCTACAGGATGAGAAAAATCCCCCAACACGAGTAAAGGGATATGGTGGGCGGAGTTCAGTTTTGCCATCACAGTCGTGATGGACTTATTGTCGACGAAACCAACGATAACCCCTGACCAGATCTTTGACCAATCTGCATTTTCTATCTGATCAGAACGTAGGGCTTCGCAACTCTCTCCAACGAATTCCAGTATATTGCGTAAGTTAAGACGATTCGCTTCATCGTCTTCTATTACAAGCAGCTTTGCCAAACCTTGCATAAGTACCGATTATTGCCTTTGTTTTATGATGTGTTGCGGCCAAACCTTGATATGCGAAATCAAAATGATCAATTTGTTTAAAGATCACTCAATTAACGATAGACAAAACAGGAAAATCAGCAACAAAAAAAGCCATCAGGGCTACTAATGGCTTCTATTTTATTTGAATAAAAAAATAAGGCAACCAAGCAATTAGGAGGTGTGAGCTCGGTAGAAAGAATGGATATCGAATTACATTCCAATATCCGCAGCCGTGAGATTGTGGTACTCGTTTGGAATTTGGTCCCAAGCCGATTTGATCTCACGGATGATGTCGATCACATCGTCGATCATTTGTGGGTCATTTTTGTGATTCGCCCCTGAGATCTGCGTGATCATGAATTCGTAAAGCTGATCGAGGTTACGTGCAATATCACCACCATCATCCATTGAGAGACAGCTACGCAGTGCAATGATGATGTCCAATGCTTTGCCAAGACGCTCACCTTTCACTGGAATGTTACCCGCTTGCATCGCTGCTTTGCCTTGAATCAGACGCTCGATCGCCCCTGCCATCAGCATTTGAATGACTTTATGCGGCGACGCAGCACTGAGTTGGCTATCCACTGACACTTTTTTATAAGCCTGTAATGAACCGCGCATAGTATTCCTCTTTTACGTAAACTTCTTATATTGTTGGAGCGAACGCTGACCATGCCTCAATTTTTGTAGTTGAAGGCCAACTAAACTGGTCTGAGATTGCATTCGTTCAAATAATGCTTTTGTCCGAGTGAGCATCAATTGCCACTCTTCCTCATGCTTTAACTGTGGGTTATCCACCAGCATTTGCAGAAGGTTTTGCAATAACTGTTCCCTGTTATCGACCAAACGCACCAATTCTTCAGCATTTATTTCGTTTTTTTCTAATTCCTGAGAAATTAGCTGATCGAGATCACGCAATTCAGAAAGTTGAGTCATGCGTTATTATCCCAGAGCGTTCATCAATGCGCCTAATTGCCCCTGCATTTTACTGGTCGCGTCTTGCATTGCAGTAAATTTCGAGTGAGTGCGCTGTTCTAAACTGCCCATGCGGCGATCCAATGCCGCTTGCTCATCAACCAATCGGTAAGTTTGCTCCGATAAACTTTTCTCACGAGTACGAATAGAACCGGTCACGCCGGTGATACCGTGAATGGCATCTTCGACACGTTTAGCGAACCCTGTGTTTCCGCCAAAGAACTCTTCCAAACGATTGAAATTGTTATTCAACTGACGATCAAGCATGTCGTAGTTGATTTCCAATGTACCTTGACGAGTGGTGGTGATTCCAAATTCTGTTAGCGACTTGAGGTTTTCTGGCGCTTTCTCTATTCGAGTCGAGAAAACACTCTTTAAACGAGAGTCGGCATTTCTTACCGTGCTGTCCCCAGCTAGCGGTCCTTTTTGACCGGTCGTAGGATCGACACCCGACAACGCTTTCGACGTCTGATAAAACTGATTATAGGCCGCGACAAACGTCTCGATGTCATCACGGACACTCTGTCTATCATACTCCACCCCAATTTCTGCTGGGGCTTTGTTTTTAGGTGTCACCCCTTTGAGAGCGAGATCGACCCCTTCAATGGCGTCTTCAATAATGTTGTTGTTACTCGATAGCTGAGCAACACCATCCAACACCACCATCGCATCTTGCCCTTGCTGCACTTCCGTCATGCCGCTGTAGGTATCAAACGATTCCTGGGCTTGTTTCAGTTGCTCATTCGCTTGATCAATGCGCTCTAAGCGCTCACGCTCCTGCGGTTCCAACTTCGCGCGCTGAATTTGCTTCGCTTGCTCTTCGGTCAACTCACCTTTAGCTACTTTTTCATCCAACGCGGCTTTTTCTTGTGCCAGTTCTTCTTCTATCTTGGCTTTTTCTTGCGCGAGTTCTTGCTCAATTCGCGCTTGCTCGGCTTCAAATTTGGCTTGCGCTTCTTTGACGGTTTCATAGGAATCAGTCAAGGTACCGGACGCTGTATTCGTCCATCCTGGTACGTCTGGTGCTTTTTCAATGGCCGCTTCATCAAGTTCAAGCTCAGGGCGGTGATAAGAATCCAGCAAAGTACCTGACGCGGTTTCCGTCCATCCACCAATGCTGTCTTGCGGCATTAAACCAGCTGCTTGGCTCGCTTCGTCTAATGCTTGCTGAGCGGCTTGCGCGGCGGCCGTACCAAAACTGTTGATTGATTCTTCTTCTGCAACAGGAGAGCCATCTTCCGCCAAAGAGGTATCGCTGGCTAATTGAGGCTCGTCACCCTCACTTTGAGGTGCCGCTTCAATAGGATTGCCCTGTTCGTCGACCTGCGGTTCTGCCTCTTCAGACATCGTGTCACCGTCAGCGACGGCAGTTTCTTCCGGTTTGCTTTCGCTGATCACTTCTTCTGCAGCAAGGCGTGCTTGCTCCAGTGCTTTAACGCGGTCTTCGAGGGTTTTGTATTCGAGTTTTTTGAGCGGATTACCTCGTTCGGCATCCACATGAATTCGGATTTGATTTTCTTTGCCTGAAACCGTCGAGGCGACGATAAGGCGGGGACCTTCGACATCATTGATGATGGAGGCACGTACTCCGAGGTTTTTGCTTGCCCCGTTTATGCCTCTCACGACGTCAACCAGTTTTGAATCTGCGCTGACGTTGACATCGAACGATTTGTCGCCAAGCGAAATCTGCAGCTTGCCCGGGCCAAACTTGTCATCTTCGGCTAATACATCCGAAGCAACCTTATGGCTCTGTGCAAGCTGCAACACATCGATGGCATACTTACCTGCAATGGCATCGGTAGTTGCAGTGGCTGAGACGACACTATCGTCAGTCGTATCGACTTTTCGCACCGCGAAAGCCTTCTCCTGACGAAAGTTCGCCATCAGATTTTTCATCGTATCCAGAGATTCTCTGAGCCGACCATAGGCGCTGATGCTGCTATCAATCCTGGCCCGCTCATTGTCTATGCGTTGCTGCTTTGGTACGCGCTCCGCATCGACAACTTTGCTGACCATGGAGTTGATATCCATGCCACCAGACATCCCCAAAGGGCCTAAACTCATCAAATCACCTCAATAACGACTTACACTTTGTCTACCAGCAAACCAGAGCTGGTAGCTTGCGCGGCTAAGCGTCTAAATACGTCCAGCATATCTTCATCTGGGATTTGACGTATGATGTCGCCTGTTTTGGCTTCATAAATCGTCACTACGTCTCTCCCAGACTCTTCATCTACTCTAAAAGATAACCCTTTATTGATGGAAGAGATAAATTCATTCATCTTTTCCACCATTCTCAGTTTCTCTTCTCGGTTGAGCTCTTGACGAGCTTGCGCCATTTTTACTGCCGCTTCAACCGTTAGATTCACGTCGTTCTTTTTCACCGTTTCCGATGAAGGGTTGCCTTTTTCGACCGATACACTAGGCACGCCACCGCTTTTTTCGTAAGCAACTTTTGTGCCACTTTGCAAGCCGTAAGGCTGGATGTTCGATGTGTAGGATGGTATTTCCATAACAATCTCCCTTCCACCTCTATGAGCTATGAGTAGTAAACTACCGTACAGCTAAGCTCACGCCGCTGTATTAGCCCAACAAGCTAAGAGCTGCAGATGGTGACTGCTTCGCCTGCGCCAGGATAGAAGTACTCGCCTGTTGCAGAATTTGCGTCTTAGTCATCTGAGTCGTTTCTTTCGCGTAGTCGGTATCTTTGATACGGCTGCTCGAAGCGTTTACGTTCTCATTGATGTTGCTTAGGTTGCTGATTGCATGGTTGAAACGGTTTTGGAATGCACCTAGAGAGGCACGCTCACTGTCTACTGATTTCAATGCGCCATCAATGATCGATACTGCTTCTTGAGAGCCCGCAACCGTCGTGACGTCAATGTTGCTCACGTTGGTTTTGGTGCCATCACCAATGTTCAACTCAGACGCTAGACCACCACCGAATTCCACTTCACCTTCTACACGTTGGTTAGAAGCGAATAGCTGCAGTTTGCCGCCTTCACCGACCGACGCTTTCACATCATCGTTTTGACCATTGATGTAAGTCGCCAGTTCTTCAAGATCGTCACCCGCTTTGGCGTTGACTGTGATCTCTTTTTCTTCACCTTGCTTATTCACATAAGACATAGTGAAGTCAGTGTTGTCGCTTACGCGCCAATCTGCGCCTACGCCTTCTTCAGATTTGTAGCTCAAGCCGCCCATCGCGTCTGTATCTGAACGAAGGTTACCCATAGAAAGCATCACAGCTTCACCAGAGTCAGCACCGATTTGGAAAGACTGAGAACCGTAGGTACCGTTAAGCAGTTTGTTACCACCAAAAGAGGTAGTCTCTGCGATACGGTTAAGTTCTTGGTTCAACGCTGACACTTCTTCTTGAATCGCTACGCGCTCAGAACGAGAGTTCGAACCGTTAGACGATTGCAAGGCAAGGTCCCGCATACGTTGTAGGATGTTGGTGGTCTCTGTCATTGCACCTTCAGCAGTCTGGGCAATAGAGATACCATCGTTGGCATTTTTAACCGCCATGTCGAGACCACGGCTTTGCGAGTTCAAACGGTTAGAAATTTGTAGACCTGCAGCATCATCTTTCGCGCTATTGATTTTATAGCCCGAAGACAAACGCTCCATTGATTTTTGTTGACCTTCAGCGGCCTGGTTTAGGTAACGCTGTGCGGTCATTGCTGACACGTTAGTGTTTACATTGATAGCCATAAATGATCTCCTTAGGCTTTTGCTGATGCACCATCGTGTCTCTCACCTCACTTTGGTACATCTCATTTCTCTCAGTCCTTTAACGGCCACCAAAAGAATACCTTTAGGAGAATTTTTCGTTTTTTTGAATATTTCTTTGGTTGGGTTAAAAAGTGTGACTTCTCCCTAAATAATAGCGCATAAAAAAAGCCTGACCGAAGTCAGGCTTTACTCGCTCATCTCTCACCACGAGCCAATGAGGTTTCTGTCTAGTTAAGGCGATTAGCCTAGTAGGCTTAGCGCTGAGTTTGGCGCCTGTTTCGCTTGCGCAAGAATTGAACTTGACGCTTGCGATAGAATTTGTGTCTTGGTCAACTGAGTCGTTTCTTTCGCGAAGTCGGTATCCTTGATTCGGCTCTTCGACGCGTTCACGTTCTCGTTGATGTTGTCCAAGTTGCTGATTGCATGGTTGAAACGGTTCTGGAATGCACCCAGCTCTGCACGGTGGCTGTCTACGTATTTCAGTGCCGCATCCACAATCGCTACCGACTCTTGCGCACCTTGTACGGTTGTTACGTCAATCGTATCTACCGTGACGTTTTTGCCTTCGCCTAGGCCAAGTTCACCTGCAAGGCTACCTGAGAAACCAATTTCACCTTGAACTTTGTTGTTACCAGCAAAGATCTGTAGCTTGCCGCCTTCACCCACTGACGCTTTTACAAGGTCTGTTTGACCGTTGATGTACGTCGCTAGCTCTTCGATGTCATCACCCGCTTTCGCGTTGATTTCGATCTCTTGCTCGTTACCAAAGCTGTCTGTCAGTGCAATCGTCAAGTCGTTGTCGCCTGCGGCCACATTCCAGTTCTTGTCTTTGCCTTCTTCAGCTTGGTAGCTCACGCCGCCCATCATCACGTTGTCAGAGCGCATGTCTTTCAGTGACAGCATGACCGCTTCACCGTTATCCGCACCAATTTGCATTGCTTTCGTGCCGTAAGTACCGTTTAGCAGCTTGTTACCACCAAAAGACGTGGTTTCTGCAATACGGTTTAGCTCGTCGTTCAATGCTGTCACTTCTTCTTGAATCGCCACGCGCTCTGATTTTGAGTTTGAGCCGTTTGCTGATTGTAGAGATAGGTCACGCATACGTTGTAGGATGTTGGTGGTCTCGTTCATCGCACCTTCWGCGGTTTGTGCGATTGAGATACCGTCGTTGGCGTTACGTACCGCAACGTCTAGACCGCGACTTTGTACGTTCAAGCGGTTAGAGATTTGCAGACCTGCTGCRTCATCTTTTGCACTGTTGATTTTGAAACCTGAAGACAGACGCTCCATCGAAGTTTGTTGTGCGCTGTTTGCGTTATTCAGGTAACGCTGTGCTGTCATTGCTGCTACGTTTGTATTTACATTCACTGCCATGATGAATTCTCCAATTGATTTTCCGATATTACGGTTTCCGACGTCTCGGAAAACCAAGTAGTTCTCTCAAAGTTACTTCTATTAACGGCTCAGCTTGAAAATCCTTTAGAGGAAAAAGACGATTTTTTTGAGAAAAGTTCGTTTGGTGAAAAATTCGTGACCAAAGCAGTAAAACGAGGAAAAAAGAGAAAATAACGCTAAAGTTTTGCGCGTCTTTGCCATGGGACCAGAAGGCAAAAACCATCTCATCCCGATGAGGGGCAAGAGGCATGAGATTGCCACAATGGAAAAAACTCATCGACAAAGCGATTAAAAAGAGAGATGGAATCTTGGTAGGCGCACATCGGTATAAAAACGCGTTTGTGCAGAAAAAGAAAAAGCCCCTATTCCTTTGAGAGAACCGGGGCTAGGTTGGTAGCCAGAGCCAATGTGGAGATCAAGAGAAATGAACACATTTCCGGCACCGAGCAACTTTACACGAATAATGTCAGGCAGGTGAGAGATGAGAGAGCCCTTCATTCACGGCAAAGCTGCTTGCCAAGTCATCCTGCGTCTATAAGCTCACGTCTGAACCACAGCAGACACAGGATTACTATTAGCCCTGCAATAGTGACATTGCAGAGTTTGGCAATTGTTTTGCTTGAGCAAGAATCGAAGTACCTGCCTGTTGCAAAATCTGTGCTTTCGTCATTTGCGTCGTTTCCTTCGCAAAATCGGTATCTTTAATACGGCTGTTCGATGCATCAACGTTTTCTTGAACGTTCGCCAAGTTATTAATACTGTGGCTTAAACGGTTCTGTTTTGCACCTAAGTCCGCACGTTGTGAATCAACGTACTTCAATGCCGCGTCAATAACGCTAATTGCGTTCTGAGAACCTTGCACGGTACGCAGATCCAAATCTTGTACTGTTGTCGCAATCGGTTCGTCACTCAAACCCAGTTCAGAGGCAAGGCTACCCGAAATCGAGATATCGCCTTTCACGTTTGGTTGAGCAACAAAGATTTGCAGCTTGCCATCTTCACTTACCGATGCGTTGATGTAGTCCGATTGACCATTGATGTACGTTGCCAATTCTTCAATATCATCACCGCTTTTCGCCATGATGTTGATTTCCAAATCGATAACATTGCCATCTTCATCTTCACCCATCTCTGGCAATACGATGTTCAGCTCTGCGTTATCCGCGCTCACTTCCCAATCTTTGTTTTTGCCATTTTCAGACTGGAAGGTGGTGCCACCCATGCGGAAATCATCGGCACGGATACTGGTTAAGCCCATAATCATCGCTTCACCAGAGTTAGAACCAATCTGGAATGCTGCATCACCGAAGGTGCCGTTCAGTAGACGTCGTCCACCAAACGATGTGGTTTCAGCAATACGGTTAATCTCGTCTTGTAGAGCACTCGCTTCTTCATGAATCGCTTGGCGCTCAGACGTTGAGTTGGTACCGTTTGCGGATTGAATCGACAAGTCACGCATACGCTGCAAGACTGCCGTCGCTTCATTCATCGCCCCTTCGGCGGTTTGAGCGATAGAGATACCATCGTTGGCATTACGCATCGCCACATCTAGGCCACGAGACTGAGCGGTTAAGCGGTTAGAAATTTGCAAACCGGCCGCATCATCTTTGGCGCTATTAATTTTATGACCAGATGACAAACGTTCCATTGAGGTGTTTAACTCATCTGTCGCTTTGTTTAGATAACGTTGCGCAGTCATCGCGGATACGTTAGTGCTTACTGTTACAGCCATTTTGCTCTCCTTTCGAGTTCGCAAGCTTGTGCGAAGCGGCCAGCTTTACTCTCTTATGGAAAAGCACTGACCGTAATTACTTGCTAAAACCGCCGGTGGCAGTTTTTAGAACCGGTAAATCATTTCTGATTTAGTAGATTCAATTTGTGTGCCAACTTTTTAAAACAAGAC
The DNA here is from genome assembly GCF_002265885.1 of Vibrio sp. 03_296. Lineage (NCBI taxonomy): Bacteria > Pseudomonadati > Pseudomonadota > Gammaproteobacteria > Vibrionales > Vibrionaceae > Vibrio > Vibrio sp. 03_296. The sequence continues at coordinate 4,016 of NZ_NPKW01000137.1, read as the reverse complement.
TGTTATCTGCCTTATTTCTAAGAAAACATACACTTACAAAGTGATGTTTTTCCTTCAACTTCTTCAACCTCTTTGTTTTGCTCTCTATCTACTGGCATTGCCACTTTGCCGCTTTGCCGCTTTTAGAGACGTCTGCCGGGAGGTGGCAAGGTTTTTCTGGTTATCCGCACTTAAGGCATGGCTCATAAGGCATCAATGTTGAAAAACCAACAAGAGGTTTCCTAAAGTCTGTTGTTCACACTCACGATACCGTCATCTCATTCAGAGGCGGTTCGTTCTTGCTCACTACAAGTAATTAAATAATGTGAGATCTTTCGTTTTACCAAACGCGAGCTGCGAAGCTTGCAACGCGCGTGAGTTCTCATTGAATTCAATAATTGCCTTGGAGTAATCCAAGTCTTCAAAATTACTCTTTGCTTTCGCTAAAGAGAGATTGAAATCTTCATGTTGCTGCTCTTGGATATCCAGTGTACTTAGGCGAGCACCAATGTCGGTGCGCGCTTTGTTGAGATGGATAAAGGCAGCATGAAATTCTTCCGTTACTTGGTGCAACTTCGCCGTGGCATTGGCATCAGACACCGATGCTTCAGAGTATTTCTCTGCATTTTTGAAGCTATCGAAAATAGAAAATGTTTCTCTTGGCTTTAGCTCAATCACGTCACCTTTCTGGATCTGGCCTTTGAGCTGAATCGTAAGATCTTCATACTGGATGCCTGTTGATGGGTTGAACTCATCAGCGGCAACCACACTGCCATCTTTTTCTAATTGGTATCCCCAGCGACCATTACTCATATCAACCATGGTGACGCGATAAGTCGCTTTATCGAAATAATCTTCGTTCACTGCTTTTTCGAGCAACAACTCAGAAGCATTTTGCAACTGATATTCTGGTTCGTAATCGCCAAAGGGATTCGGAATATCCATAAACAGCTTACTGCCAGGATCATTCATCGCCATTTCAAGATTAGCCGACACTCGCATTTTGCGTTGGTAGTCATCCCCTGCATAAGTCACCGTGCCATCATAGTCACGGAAAAACGGCTGCGATTTTGGCTTGGTGCCAGCGAAGGTATAGTTGCCGGATTCATCTTGTGCATTGGCAAGGTAGAGGAAATTGGTGGCCAGTTCCTCAATTTCACGTCGTTTCGCGCGACGATCTTCCGGTGATAATGCACCGTTAATCATTTCCATCACGGTACGTTTCGCCTCGTCTGTAAACTGCTCTTGGTTAGCCACATTCACTTCATGCTGCTCAAGGCGGTTGCGTACTAGGACGATCGCATCAAGATACTGTTTTAACTGCTCAGACTGCTGGCCAATATTTTGAATATAGTGTGTCGCAAGCGGGTCATCACTCGGTGATAACAACTTCTTGCCAGACGCCAACTGCGCTTGGTTGTGATGGATTTTGTTTTCCATGCGGCGCAAATCGTTTTGCACCGACTGATAGTTATGGAAACTGGCGATACGGCTAATCATTTACCTGCTCCCCTATCTTAATTGCAAAATGGTGTTAAAGGTGTCATTGGCCGCCTGCATAATGCGTGACGAAGCCATATACGCTTGCTGAAAACGCATCATGTTTGCCGCCTCTTCATCGAGGTTAACACCAGAAATTGAGGCCATTCGTTCTTGTGCGGCTTGGTTTTCATGCTGCGCTATATTGGCTAACCGTGTTGCAGTAGAGTTGCGTAAGCCAACGTTCGTATTGAGATTGTGGTAGACATCGATGATGGTCGACTGATTACCATCCATCTTTTTATCCAATTGAATTTGCTGCATTTTACGCAAATTCCCGTTATCACCTTCAGACGGAACAAGGTTGGCGGTAAACTTGTCATTTGCCCACGCTCCAGCCGTCAATTCAAAGACGGTCTCTTTGCCCTCTTTATAACTGGGATGCGATGATGGCAAGGTCACTGAAACCGGCCCTTTGGGTGGATAAGGCTCCGGGCTTCGTACCACGTTGCCTTTAGTGTCAATCACCGCAAACTGATCGCCTTGAGGTGACACAATCACTTCAAACTCGCGCAAATCACCCGCTGCCAAAATGTTAAATTGAGCGGTTCCTTGAGCAAAACTGGTGGAGGCTTCATAGCTTTGTGCGGCAATCATACTCGCATCATTCGTTGCGACTTGCATTTGCGCTGCCGAGTTACGTGTTGGGCGCAATAAGATTTTTTCGCCCGCTTTGGGCTCGTTTCTTACTTCAACACGCATACCATCCATATAAAATGCAGACTTAGCTGAATCTAAAGAGACGGAAACCGTTTCGCCTGATGGTTTGGTCACCGTATAGTTACTGCCGTCATAACGAAGCGCGTACTCACCGCCTTTGAGCGACGCCAAATCGTTAATAAAAACGGCCACTTCGGCTTGAGAATCTGGTGCCGTCACTACTCTTGATTTGGCGATCACTTCGGCGTTTACATCAGTAAAAATCAATCCACCAATATTGCCACGTAAATCTAGCCCTTGTTTTTGCAGCTTGTTCACTTCATCAGAAAATCCAGCGGCCATGCGGCCAAGTTCATCCATCACATGGGGAATTTGGTTATCACGCATGTCAAGCATGGCGCCGAGTTTGCCGTCTAGACCAACGCTTTTAATCGGTTTTAATGACTTTCCTTCGTAGATTGCAAGGCGACGTTGATGAACATCTGGGTAGCCATCAATCATCTTCAGTTGGCTTGCTTCCGTGCCTGAGACGAGCGTATGGCCATTACCGATATGCACGTTAAAACCTTCCGCGTTTTTCCGCGGAGTCACGGTTACTTTAGTGTATTCAGAAAGCTCTTTGACCAACTTTTCGTGTTGGTCCATCAAGTCATTGTGAGGGCCAGGTGTGCGCATCATCAAGCGGTGAATATCACGAATTTCAACCGCAATCTGGTTGATACGCTCGATACCCATATCGAGTTTTTTATTGGTAACATCGTATTGCTGACGAATGGTTTCGTGAAAGCCATTAACGGTTTCACTGATGATTCGCGCTTTTTCCAGTAGAACTTTTCGCGCGCCAATATCGTTTGGGCTGTCCGCCAAGGTTTTTAGCGCATCGAACCATTCATTAAGATTTTCAGGAATTTTTTTCGACGCCACTGAAGAAAGCATGCTTGAAAGCATTTCTAAGTTCGCTTCGACATCCCCTTTGTTGGCAAAGTTGGTGGTGGAAAGATTAAGCTCATTAACGGCAAATTGGTCCCATGAGCGGCGAACATTTTCCACATGCACGCCCATGCCGTAGGTAGAACCACCAAACTGACGGGGATCATTGGTCGCTTGAATGACCGACTGACGGCTATAACCTTCTGTATTTACGTTAGAAATGTTATGACCGGTAGTGTTTAATTGTCTCTGAGCTGTCAGTACGCTCTGAGTACCTACATTCAGAAGATCCGACGCCATAATGCCCCCAAAAACTCAATCAAATCAGTGAAAACTGATCACCTAACGGTAAAAATGCAAAAGATATGCCAATAAAAAGAAACAACCGATATAGAAAGGATTTTAGGGTCAAGAAAGGGTGAAAAAACGGCCTACTTTTAAGTAGGCCGCTCAGATTGATGACGAACCCCGCTTTTTAAGTGGGGTTCTTTTTTGGAAGCGACCGTAGGTCGCGATCGTGATTTTTTTTTGTTATATCGTGCGCAGAAGTTTCCATTCATTACACGGGTATACAGAAGCAAGTATCTGCCTTATTTCTGCCATATTTAAGCCCATTTTTCGTAGATAGTTCACCACCAACGCTATCTTCTTGATGTTTTGGGCTGCCGCTGCCAACCAACATTGCATTTGCACATTGGCTAGACCTCGGAAGCGAGCATAACGATGACCATGATGTTGCTTGGCATCTGCAAAGCTCCGTTCTACTGTTTCACTTCGACGTCGATAAGTCTTCTTGCCATAGGAAGAGAGCCGCATTTGATTTGCTCTCTCTACGGCATCGCTATAGATATGCCGAGTAATCACTTTCTTCATGTTTTTGCYTTGAGTGCAGTCATCCCTCATTGGAC